>JAIRXP010000047.1 GCA_031268215.1 Bifidobacteriaceae bacterium
TGCGCGAAGATCAGGGCGAAAATATCCGGGACGATGCGGACCATGAAAGGCGCCGAAGCTTTCGCTTCGATCCGGTCCTACCTGTCGACCGCCCGGAAACACTCCCAACGGCCCCTCGCCGTCCTCGCGTCCCTCACCAGCCCAAACATCTGGCTACCAGCCACCCCCTGAACAGTCACACCTCAAGAAGTACCTTGCGTCAGGTATGCCTGGCGTCCTTCGCGTGCGTGCGGCGATCTGTGCTTTTGTCGACCGCGACGTGGAGACTGCTTTGGGTCTGCTGGCGCGCGCCGAGAGGCGCCTCAGCACATTGGGGAACGTTGGCGGGGCCGAGGCCGAACGAGCGGAGATGCTCCGGCTTGGGCGGCTAATATCTGCCCGGAGTTCCTCCGAGCAGGACAGAGAATGATGTTTGCTAGCTTGCGGGCGGTTGCCTCGTTGGCGCTTCGGGCCGCGCGTCGCATCCTGTTGATCCCGGCGCAGCCGCCGTGGCGAACAGATCTGGCGCAGTTCGCGGCAGGTGGGGCTCGCCGGACCGCGCTCCTCAAAGGAGGAACGCTTTGAGAGGCCGCCGATACACAGCCTCAGTGCTGCCCCGTCCGGCCTAGTTTCCCGGTCCGTGCCGTTCCCGGGAGTGGACCTGACCGACGTGTACGAGCTCCTCGAACGCCAGTTGGAGTAGCGATCCGCCGGGCGCTTCTTGGGACCAAGAAAGCCCGATCCGACCGCGCAAGAATAGGACTTAAGGCCCCCCCCCCCCCCCGCTACAAAGGCCATAACCTATTAGTCCTAGCTCACCAGCGGCGCGGGGGCCGGTGGGTGCCTAGACAGCAGTCACCCGACGAAAGGAACAACCATGATTGCAACGCTCAGCGCGCATGACACCAAGCCGTCATGCTCATGCGCATTCCAAGAACTCAACGAAACCGACCTGATGGCCGTCGACGGCGGAATCGCTCCATTCATTGCGATCGGCCTCGCAGCCATGGGTGCGATCAAGGCCTCGTACGAACTTGGGAAGTGGAGCAAGAACCTCTGGTAAACGCAACTCCCACAGACCTCCAACGGCTCATGGAGAATCACTGTTCTGCGGGGCCCAATGGGCGACAACCTTTACAAGAGAAAGGAGGTGAACTCTGATGGCTGAAACCATGACGGCCATGACCGACGACGAACTCGCCGGAGTCGACGGGGGAATAGCGCCCCTTATCGCGGCTGCCGGATACTTTGTTCTGGGCTTTCTCTGCGCCGGCGCCTTTGACGCTGGCCGACACAGCAAGTAGTTCGTAAACACACGGAAAATGGAAAGGAGGTTGAACTCGGATGAGTACCAGCAATTTCGTTGAACTCAGCACGGAAGAACTCCAGGACTGCGACGGGGGTATTGCGCCCATAATTGCGTTCGCTGGCGGTGCCCTGTTCTACTACCTGATGTTCGGCAACCCGAAACCGGCGCACTGAGGAGTCCCGGGGATTCTCGCCTGTTGAGCGAGGTGTGGGCACGGCGCCTCGGCAGTACTAGACTGGCCTTCTGGCGGGCGAGTGCTGCCGCCTGCGGGGTGCCCACACCCGCTTGGGGTGACCAATCCTGTTGAGAGAGAGAAGCAATTGAGGAGGCAATCTGCAGCGACCAGGGTGCGGGACTTGGCTCGTGTTTCCAGGGAACTCAAAGTATCCAGGCACGTCATTCCGCGCAGCCTGGGCCGCCACTATCTGATGACAATTCCTTTGTTGGTTGGATCGAGCGTTCTTTGGCGCTCGACGCTCCAATCGCGTGGGATTGGCTCTGCGGTTGGCACGGGCCTATTCGGTGCGGTAGTGGCCGCTTTCGCGGTCGCATCCGTGTGGGAGGGATTGAATCAGGCGTTGAGTCGCCAGCATTACGGATATTTGTTGTATCTCGGGCTGCGGGATCGCGGTATCAGGGCGCTCCTCGCCATAGCTGGCGGCATTGAGGCGGTCGCGTGGGCGGGCGGATTCCTCGTCGTCAGTTATAGCGCTGACTCGGCAGCCGTTTCCATGGTTGTAGCGGTTGGGGTGCTGAGCGTGGCCGTGGTGATACCCGCCTTCGGCGTCGCGCGCAGGCTGGGCAAGCCAAAATCCATGCGGCGGCGCTATTCGCCGGACCGGGCGGGCGGTTGCCTGCCCGGTTCTCGGTGGCTTGCTCTAAATGCCAAGGACGTTGTGGTAGTAGGGCGTTGGAAGATTTTCGCGACCTTGTGCCTGTTCATCGGCCTTTCGGCGGTGACCCAATGGGTCCTGCGCGGTTCTGCCGCCAGCCTGGCTGCCGTGTATCTCAGCTACTTTTCGCCATCTGTGGTTATGGCGTACATGCTGTATAGAACCGAGCAGAGCGCGGCCGCTCGCTTCCTTGCATTGCGGTACGCGTTATCCGCCTTCGCTCTTGTGCGGTACAAGCTGGCACTGGTGGGCCTCGCCGTGACGGTACTGTTCGCCGCCAGACTGGTCCTCTTGCAGAGCCTCGGCGGACTTGGCTCGTCGGAACTCTTGGCGGAATTCATTGGCGCGGCAACCGGGTTGGGTTCGGGGGGTTGCTTGCTGCTGTGGTTCGCGCGCAGGATAAACAACGGTGGCGCGCTGGATGATCTGTACGCGGCGATTTCGATCGCGCTTTTTGTCGTGCCATTGGTGCCGCCGGTTGGAGCCCTACTGGCAGTGAGAGATGTTGGGAGAGTGAGCGGCAGTGCTGGAAATTGATGGCCTGACCAAACGCTTTGGGCGGCACCTGGCGCTGGATGCGGTGTCGTTCCAGGCGCAACCAGGAGAGGTAACCGCAGTTGTGGGCCCCAACGGAGCAGGGAAGACCACGTTGCTCAGCATCCTGGTCGGCGTGATGAAAGCCAGTGCCGGCCGGTGCGAATTCCGGGGAATGCCTCAGTCTGAGTGGTCGCCGGCCCGGGTAGGTTACCTAGCCACAGACCCGTTCTACTATGACAAACTCACCGGAATCCAGATGGTTAGCTTCGAACGAGCCATGCGCCGGGTCGACGTTTCGGATCGGGCTGTCTGGGAGCTGCTTGAGGAGTTCGGCGCTACAAGCTTCGCGCGACGCCCGATGGCGGAACTGTCGCAGGGGATGGCCAAGCGGATCATGCTGACTTGCGCCCTTATGGGTGAGCCCCGGCTAGTGGTTCTGGACGAGCCGCTCAACGCACTTGATA
>JAIRXP010000118.1 GCA_031268215.1 Bifidobacteriaceae bacterium
TCCGCTGGTCGTCGTCTGTCATTCGGGTTCCCTCCTATAGCCTTGGATAGTACCTATCCAAGGCTAACCCGGCAACCAGCTGAAACACCCGAACGACACGAACCTGACTCACACCCGCCACCCGCCGGACGTCCCGGTACACCTCGCGGTGGCGCTTTGGGAACTCCGCCAAGCTGTCCGCCGTGGCATGGAAGTCGTCCTCGAACCGATCCGCCAAGTCCAAGCTGATACCGGCGTAATAGTCCCGCGCCTCATAGACGTCCGGCCCGGCCGCCGGGCGGATAACAACGTCGAAGGTCATCGCCTAGAACGCAGTTTCACCATGAACTCGTTCAGGGGGACGCCAGAGTCGGGGCTGGCCTCCATGTCCGCGATCCGTTCATCCAGAACCCGCTTGTCGGCTTCACTCAGCGGCGCTTCGTGTAATCCCCAAGACCTGCGCACATGGCGGATCAACTCGACCTGATCGTCGACGCTCATCGCGTCAACAAGTTCAACAACTGCCGGATCAACCACCACACCAGCCTACGCCGAAACCTTGGCGTTTGGGCCTACTCAAGACCGGGACAGACCCGGGATACCCCGATATGATTGGAAGTGGAGATCAACCGTTCTCCCTGGTCAAACCAGGGAACGAGAATTGACCACAACCAACTGGAGCCATCCGGAAAGGCCGCGACTCGGCCAGGGGGCCCGGGTTCAAATCCCCCCATCCCGACTGGTGGCCCGCGTGTTTTGCCGGGTCAGGCTCGTTTCCGTGTTCGTTGAGGAGCCTGGAAAGTGCCAAGTCCAGCAAGAACCCAGCATTTTGAGTTCTGGAACGCCCCATGAGGGACTTGCGCAAACTAGTTTATGCCGTAGACTAGACTGCATGAACGACGCTCCCACAGGATTGGATCCCCGTCGCGCGCTGAGACTGAGCCGCGCCGCGGCTGATCGCGCCCACGCCTTCTACTCGGGTTCGGGGCGACTCGCGACAGCGGCCTGGGGGTTGGCCTGGCTGATCGGGTACGGGACCCTGTGGTGGGCAACTCCCGAGGCCACCGGCTCCACGCCGGGTTGGGCATTCGCGGTTGGTGCCGGGGCGCTACTGGTCGCCATCGTCCTGTCCGCCGCCGCCGGGGCCCGGGCCGGAGGCGAGCTGGTTGGACCGTCCGCCAAGGCGGCCGCATTCTACGGCTGGAGCTGGTTCGTCGCTTTTGGAGCCGCCATGAGTGCCGTCGGGATGACCGTCAGCCGGTACCAGCTAAGCGACGAGCTGGCCGGCGTCCTGTTCAACGTCATGGCCGCAGCACTGACCGGCACGCTGTACATGTCCGGAGCGGCCGTATTCAAGGAGCCGACCATGTTCGTGGTGGGGGCGGTGATGATAACGCTGGCACCCCTCGGTGTGGGAGTCGGAGTGCCGAATGGCTACCTGGCGATGGCGCTGGTTGGCGGAGGATTGATGCTGGCCTCATTTGTGTTCCAAACCATCCAGGCACGGCGCCTGCGCCTTGGGAAGAGCGGCCGGCCGGCGGAAGCCGGTGAGCGGTGAGCGGGCTAGACCCAGTCATCCACGCCGAGACCAGGTTACGGATCATGTCCGCGCTGGCCGTGCTGGGCCAGGGCGACATGGTCGCTTTCACCGCCCTTCGCAAGATGCTGGACCTGACCGTGGGGAACCTGTCAGTCCACCTGACAAAGCTGGAGGCGGCCGGATACATCGCCATCAACAAGACCTTTGAGGGACGCAAACCGGCGACCTACATCCGGTTGACCGCCAACGGGCGCGCAGCCTTCGAGCAATACCTGAACGACTTGAAAACACTTCTGGGGGAAGGCACATGACATACCAGGACACCACCGACCAAGGCCCGCCTCTCAGGATCGAGTCGCTGGTCAAGAGCTACAAGGCACGCATGGCGGTTGAGCGGCTGAGTTTGACCGTCGCGGCCGGGCAGATAGTCGGTTTCGTGGGACCGAACGGCTCTGGGAAGACCACCACAATGCGTTGCGTCATGGGTTTGGCTAGGCCAGACTCGGGCGAGATCGAAATCTTCGGCCACCGGCCCGGCTCCCCTGAGGCGCTGGCCCTAACTGGCGCCGCGATAGAGGAGCCGGCCCTGAACACGGCGCTCAGCGGACGGGACCACCTGCGCGTGGCGGCACGTTGGTCCAATGCGACCGGCTCCCGGGTGGACCAGACGCTTGAAGCCGTTGGATTGGCCGATGCCGCCGGGCTGGCTTGCGGGAAGTACTCGCTCGGCATGAAACAGCGCCTAGCCTTGGCCACGGCGTTGTTGAAGGACCCGCCACTGCTGGTGTTGGACGAACCGGGCAACGGCCTGGACCCGGCGGGACTGAGGGACGTCAGGCGCCTGCTGACCCGGCTGCGGGACGAAGGCCGGGCGGTGCTGCTCAGTTCCCACATGATGGGCGAGGTCGAGGCGCTGGCGGACCAACTCGTCATCGTGCGGCAGGGCAAGCCCGTCTACCTTGGCGCCCTCGAAGGGCTGGCCGAGGCGACCGGCCTGGCCGACTTGACTGGAGCCTTCCTGGCGTTGACCGAACCCGAGCGCGAGGAGGGCGCCAAGTGAGCGGGGCGCTGAGATGGGGCCTGAAGGCGGCCTGGTTCGATGTGGCCAGATGCCGCCAGATCTGGGTCACCGTGGGGATTTGGTTGGTACTGTCGGTGGGATTCGGCGTCGGCATGACGTACGCCCTCTACCGTTCGGCGGCGGGCGATCCGAACGCCGACCCGGCCCTGGTGGACGGCCTGAGGCATACCTTCCTGCTGGGCGAATTCGACGCGACGGCCGGGGGTCTGATGCCGTTCTGGGGCGCGGGAATCGCCTTGGCGTTGGGAGCGTCGGTGGTCGGGTCGCAATACGGCAAACGGACAGTGACCTTGATCTACGCTGCCGGTCCCCCAAGGGTGGCAGTGCTAGGCGGCCAGCTGTTGGCTTTGGTCGGGGTGCTGGTAGTGGCGGCGACAGGCGCACTGGGCGTCAACGCTCTGGGAGTGACGGCCGTGTCGCTGGTTCAGGGCTGGCCCGTCACTGCACCGCCTCTCGGGGCGACCGCTATCTCCTGGGCTGCGGGAGTGCTGACGGCGGTAGCTTACGGACTGGTCGGGGCGGCATTGGCGGTGGCGACACGAAGCGAGATGCGAGCGCTGGGCTTGGGCCTGGTTTGGCTCTTGGGGGTGGAAACCGTGCTGATCAAGGTGTGCGAGTCGCTGGGCTGGGACTGGCTCGGCCAGTTGACACTGGGAGGGGCCGCCTCCAACCTGGCCGTGGCCAGGGGCGCGTACCCGTGGTGGCCCAACAGTTTGACGGACCAGGTCTCAGCAGCGCAAGGGGCGGGCGCCGCGGTGGTGTTGGCTGTATGGGCAACGCTGGCAGCGGCCTCGGCGTTGTGGCTGATACGAACCAGGGACATCTGACATAACCATCCGGCCGACCGACCGACCGCGATAACACCCACCAGGAGCTTTGGGACCCTAAGCCACCGCGAACCGGAGGGTGGTTCGAAGCCCTGGGGCGGCATCGGCCAACTCAAGGGCCCCGCCCACCGCCAGGTCGTCAAGCTCAGACTCCGAATCACCGACGTGCGTCGGCTACTTTGAGCGCGGAAGGTAGGCTAAGGCAGCGGTCTCCAGCCCGTGGGGGCCAGTTAGGTGCGAGGAACATGCTCAAGCTCTATAAACACGAAGGAGGGGAGCTTCATTACGCCGAGTATTGGGCGGACGGCGGGGTCGCGACCATACATGTTGGCCAAGTTGGAGACACAGGGAGTTCCGAGAAGACGCCATGCGCGGATGAGGGATCATTTGAGCGCGATTTCCGGCAGCGGTTCACCGCGCAGGGCTATGCCGAATGGCCAGAAGGACAGCATTGGTGGTTAGCACTCCAATGGCCCATGGACACGTTCGGAGGCAACGCCGCCATACGCGCGATGCGCAACAAGGCGATGGACATCTTGGACGACCTGTTGGGTTGGACAGGGCTAGGCCACGTTGACGGATTTGACATGGGCAGAACCGCGAGCCCCGAGGAGAAATTCGCGGTCAACGTCTTCTGCGTGGTGGTGGATGCGGAGACCGCAGTCAAACGAATTCTTGAGACCTTGCCGGAACAGCTAGATTGCGCGCAGTTGAAGATTGGCCTCAGGTCTGAGTCGCAAGATGCCACGTTCAAGCTGCGCTATGCGGCCCCCGGAGAAGACGGCCCTTTCTATTTGTAGGCTGGGCTGCATCCATGGCTTGGAATGCCTGCCTTAAGACAGTCACCTTGGCTGACGGACTCCGCCGTTGGCTCAACCCCGACTACTTGGGGCCAGTGAGTCGTGGGCTCGAATCCCGCCAGGCTGCGTTGGCCATCCGCCGGCCCCGCGGACGAGCTGTTTAGCCCAGGCACTTGGTGTACTGAGGCGCGCTGCGCCTCCTTGAGGGCCTGACCGGTAAGCACGCCAATCCCGAAGACGATGGTTGTTATCAGCGCTATGAGCGCTATCAGCCAACCACGGGCCGTCATCACACCAGGCGGTTCCGGCATCGAGCCCGGATCGCTCGCCGGTCCATCCGTTGAGGTCGGCAAGGCCGGCTTGCCCAACGACCCACCAGCGGCCGGCTTAAGAGAATCGTGCCAATAGGGATGATTAGCTGACGGCCGAACCATTGGGGCCACGTCGACGGCGTGGCCCAGCGCACCGGGGCCGCCACCAGTGTTCGCGTCCCACCCGTGGAAGTCCCGCCGGTCCGCACCCTTCACCGCTGGCTCGGCCGACACATCGGCCGGTGCGACCTCTTGGCGGGACTCAGCCATTCTGACGAGGTCCCCGGGGAACTCCGCGAAGCACCAGCGGATGATCTCTAGCGCTTCTTCAGGATCGCGGGAGCTGACCTGGCCGGCCCCCAAGCGGAGCACGTGCCCGAGGAATCGTTGACGCAGTAGCGACGATCCAGCCAGCAACACGTTCCGCCTCCACGCGACGCTGCCCCAAGACATCCAATCCTCAGCTTCCGAGTTCTCAGCGGCTAAAAGCACACGCGCCGTGAATCTCCGTGCGCCGGGGTCATCCATCATGAAAGCGCCCAGCGGCGGCCGGCCGGGAGCTGAGTCCCGTTCGGACAGCACGGCCGCCACTTCTGGAGCCAACGTGGCGGGATGCGCGCCAAGACCGCTCAAGACCTCCCAGGCCACATCGGCGTGAGACCAGTTCTCACCGCTCAGGTCGGCAGATAGGATCCGCTTCAACTCCTCGATGATGAGCGCCCCGCCCGGTCCCCTTGGGAGCGGCCTAAGCTGGCCCAAGTCCAACCCTCCCCGCAATGACCGATCACACATGTCTAGTGCCAGCTCATGTAGCCTCGCTTCAGACAACTGATCGTCCTTGATGACCGCATCAATCACTTCTTCCGGCAACCACTCACAAACTGGGCCGGACCGCCGGACCATGGTTTCCACCTCAAGGAGCAATCCGGCAACATCGCGGGCCCGCATCTCCCCGGCGGCCCAGCCTTTCCCCAGTCTGGCTATCGATTCTTCGAACCGACGGCCGGGTGAATCCGGGGCTTGCGGAGGATAGATGGCGCGCGTCGCCAAGTCGAACGCGATGATCCCCTGATCGGTAATAGGCCCTTCGCGGATCTGCCCGGCGCGGTCAGCCATGGTGAGCCACCCCGGCGGCCCGGCATCCGCCCTAGGAGCGTACGACAGCAACGGCAGAACGGCAGCCATCTTTGGGGGCAGCGAAGCGACCAGCGCTGCCAGCCGGCTTGGGGCCTCAGCCGGCAGGCAGATGACCGCAAATCCCTTACGTTGCCCGATGGCGTCCACCAGCCCAGCCAGCAAGTCCGGTTCCGCCGGCTCCACCGGGATGGTTTCCCCCGACCAGTGAATCTGAGGCAGATCGCGTGTGCGCTGGTCACCATGCTTCCAAACGGTGAGTTCATCCGCCGCCCAAATCGCGAACGCCACGGCCTCCGCGCCGCGCAGAGTACCGCTGGGTGCCACACAAAGCCGCACTTCATCCGCGCCGCGCCCGGTCAAGTCGCCCGCCATGGGCCGCTTGATCGCGACTAGGTCGCCCCATTGGTGACCAGGATGCGAGTAGAACACCCAGGATGGGCCGTTGCGGTCCCCCAACTCAACATCCCGGAGGAGACGGTACTCCCAGTCCTGAGGATTGACGCTCCACTTCCAGCCTTGGCTGGACGCGACAATCGCATAACCCTGGTCGCCTCCAGCCTCCGCCTGACTCGACCAGGCGTAAACGGAAAACTCCAGCCGTGCCGGAAGGGTCCGCATTGATGCACACATCTCAGGAATTCCTCCATCTCAAGCGAGACGTTTCACCCGCCGGCTTGGTCCCATGGCAGACCAGTGACCGCCGGTCCCACGCGATCAGGTACGGGTCCAGGGCACGTCCGGGAGCCCCGTCCCCCGGATTGGAAGACTCTTCCAGTCCCGCCCGTTCTTGGGGCGTCTCGTAATCCCTTCCTGTTCCTGACACCGCGACAACTGAGTAGTCGCTGAAGAGCCGGCTGGCGGCATTAAGCATTGGCATAGCACCAAAGCGGGCCATGAACTCCATAAGCTTGCCGGTCTCCTGTTGCCATGCCCGGGCGTCTGCGCCGCCAATGGCGGCCGGAGCCTCAAGAAACTCTTGAGGGAAACCCTTCACATCCCTGTACCGGTCGCATTTTGTCAGGGCGAAGACAACGGTCCGCGGCTTTTCGCAATCGGCAAAGACCCGTTTGAGCTGCGCGAAATAGTGGACATAGTTGAACCGCCGCTTTTGCTCATCGAAGCCACTGCTGGAAGGGTCTTCCGGAGCATCCGCGGGACGCGCTCGCTCGCGGGCCACCGAGTCGATCCGAATCCGGTCCTCCCTGAGGGATGTCAGCTCAAAGGGAGGCACCGCGAACACGATCAGATCTAGCTCAGACAGGAACCCCCAACTCAGTATTTCATCGGACTCCGCCCGGTCCGGGTTCTGCTTGAATTCCTCACCCGCCAGATCAAGAAGCATCATCGAAAAGGGCGCCTGGCGGCCCTCTGGAATGGCTCCCAGTATGGCCGGTCTTTCGCGGTTCTTGCCAGGGGAAGTGGCCTTCCCCTCTTCGGCGTCCCTGGTGACCAGATGGGCGGAATCGTCGGCCGGATAGAGAACAACACCGCCAATGTCTCGCCCACCTGAACCCGACCAGAGCTCCCGGAAGATCCGGCTCTTCCCGGCCCTGACCGGGCCCAGCAGGGCCCCGGCCAGGACGTCGCCCGCCGCTAGCTGCGTCCGGCACAGCGGCACCGCCGTTGACATTGGGTTAGCAACCCGACGTGATTCAGGCTGCGGGTTGCCGCAATACGGACGGCGGAGAGGATCTGGCACCCCGCCCGCCGGGGCTTCCACCACATTTCCGCTCTTCACATCCCGCCATAGGACATTCTCGCCGGTAGCTACATCGACATGACCGTCACACGCGGGACACTTCCTCAGCTTTCGCATAACGCCCTCCTTGCTGCTTTGATTCCTTCTGCCTGGTTTCGTTGTGGCGAATCGCTCACGTGAGCCAGCCCGTCAACGGCCGGCGGCGCATCAATCTGGCTGATCCCGGCGGCTAGGACGCCAGCGGCGACCGCTACCAACACTGGGCCCAGTAGCAGAGTTGGTAACACCTTGGCCGGCCGGATGTTCGCACCGGCGAACCAGATCAAGGCCAGGATCGCTCCAAACGCCACCGCCAGCCAGACGTAAGCGATCAGCCACTTGTACCAAGGCCCAAGCTCGGGCAATGCGAACCACGTCAACCGCGCTGTTAGGCCCACTTCGCCGAAGCCCGCCGTTCGCGGCCAGGGCCCTGCGGCACCACCGAGGAGTACCCACACCCAGTAACACCCGCCCGCGAGGGCCGCGAGGACAGTTGGAGCCAAAACCAACCAGGGGATGAAGCCAGGCGGCGATTCCGCGTCACGCCCTGCGATGCCCAGCTCCAGGCACACCGCGGCCCCAATCAGCGGCGGAATCGCAGCGCCAAGGCAGCGCCAAAGGAAAGCCGGTCCCGGCAGACCAATCCCGTCCAAGCTCGCCACCAGCGCTGCTGCCGTCCCGCTCTCCAACAGCACAAACCCGGTGATAGCGAACAACACGGCGCCTAGGGCTGCCTCAATCGGGTACCCCTTACGCCGCCCCGGCGGAACAGCCCCGGAAGCGGTCGCAGCCGCAGTTGGGGCTTGACTCGCTTTGCCCTCCCCACCGCCAGCGCCGGACCCGTCTGAGCGGGTGGCGGGCACGGCCCCTTGCCGCGCCTCGCGGACGTGTGCTCTCCCACGCCGGGCTTCCGACCTCCGCCGCGGCGCACTACGCGGGTTCGAGTATCGCCACGGCTTTGCTTCGGCCCCGGTCACTGCCTCCCTCAATTCGTCAAAGCCATCCGGAAGGGGCGGAAGCGCTCCGTCAGTCCCCACTGTGGGTGGCCGGGAATTCCAACTACCAAGCAGGGCGGCCTGGGCCGGTTGGCTCGCCCTGACTCCCCTGACCCCAGCGACAACGCGTTGATTGGGATGTGCTCTTGTCTGTCCCTTAGGCATTTCCCACTCCTCTCAAACAGGTCTTCACGTAGTCCACTTCCAGGTTGACCAGGCTTGCCAGCGCCGTCGCCAGTTCGCTCAAGCCGGGCAGATGATCTGGGTCACTGAAACTGTCGACAAGGTTCCCCAGACTGACCCGGAAGCTGTCATCAATCCCCTTGTTCCGCATCAACTGGTGCGCGGGGCTAAAGATCACCTTTCGGTTATGCGCGTACGGATTGTTGAGGAAATCGTTCTGTGATGAGTCGCCCAGACCGCAAGTCGCCCGCCGCAGTCCCTGGCCCTCCCAATATTCGTACGGCAGGTATCCGCCGGTGGCCGCTGCGTGGGCCACTATAATGCCGGATCCAAGATCCGTGATGGGAGTGGGATGTCGTAGAGCCTCGGCAGTTTCCTCAGCTCGCCACCCGCCCTGGCAGGCAAGGTATGGGACCATATGTGCCTGCTGACCCATCAGGGTGTTTCGCGTTGACGGCCGGCCGCTGCTTCGATGTGGCACATAGCTCGCATCGAAGTCAACCACCAGAAAATCCGGGACGGTGGCCGGATCCCACAATTCTCGCTCCCATAAGCATAGGTTGCCGACGTGGATGTCACGGTGAACGCCACCCCCAGTCATTGCCGCAAATTCACCGATCCCGCCTATAACCGCCCGGAGCAACCCGAGCGCCAGATGCTGGTGTCCTGCGGCCAGTTGGTTGCAACGCTCAATCAACGCATAAACGTCCTGGCCATAATGCGGCATGATAAACGCCGTATAACCATTGACGCTTCCACGACCCACGCACAATCCCAAGAACTCCGGCAGGAAGCCATCCGCAGCTTCCGCGCGCCGCCGAGATTCCCACATGGCATCGTAAGCAATTGATTCACGCCGTGGATCGTTCGGCTCGTAAAGGAGCTTAAGGAGCAGCTTGGGGTCGGCGAACTCAATGGCCACACCCTGACGGTCACGAATAGTCACTTCATGAAAGATGACGTTATCCGACCGGCCCCGGCTCGTTTCCTGGCCAATGGTCGCGGTAAGCCCTTCGAGGTCGTATCCAACGATTGCGAAGGACCTGCCGGTCAGTGTTCCCGCTTGCCTGATCATCACTCCACCACCCCAACCAGCAGCGTCGCGTTGTCTCGCACCGCTACGTAGGCGCCAGCATTATGAACGCTCTGGCGTATGGCTTCGCTCACGACGGCCGCGGCCCCGCCCCGCCAAACTCGCGACGCCTCACGGATTGCGGCCAAACCGGCTGCCTCCTCAAACCCGTCGCTCATGACCACTACCACGTCTCCTCGTTTGGCGGCGACGGGCTGGATATCTGGGATGGCGGTCTCACTCCCGTTGACCGAGCGCATGAGCTGGGCGGCCAGGGCCTGCTCAGCGTCCGGCCCGCCAGGCACCGGCTGGCCGTGGAGGCGCGAATGGTCAAGCCGGTTGTGTCTCGCGGTCCAAGCAGTCAACTCGCCTTCCCGCAGCAGCGCGGCTCTGGTGTCACCTATGGCCATAAGCCAGAGCACGCCTTCACCGTCCAGGGTGTAACCCGCGATGGTGGTGGCGGCGGGGTTGCAGCGCTCGCGCAGCCGAGCGGACACTTCACCTGGCCCTTCGAGCAACATTCTTAGCGCAGCGCCGGAGTCTCCGGCCCGGGCTTTCGCTGCCTGTGCGTATAGGCCAACCGCCAACTGGGCCGCAGCCCCGGCCACGGCGGGCTCCCCGACCCCGTCCGCGACGAAGCCAGAGCAGGCGTTGAAATGGTAGCGGTCATTTAGGCGTTCGCGACGCCCGGTCATCTGGACAGCATGTGCCCTGATCAAGGCTGGGCCGTCTGCCTTCGAAGTGTCCATGGTTTGCTCCTCAAGAAACCGGGGCGGGGCAAATCGGCTCCGCCGGGTTGTGGTCAGCTACTGCCTTCAGAATGCCTCCAGCAACGTCCAAAGCGGCAGCGTCGGGGGCCGGCCCAATCACTCGTACTGCCAGGACGTAACGCTCGCCCAAGACCGCCACCACCCAGCGGTCGGTGCGGGTCTTGCCTTCACCCAATTCGATGTCCGCGGTACCGGTCTTGACCGCCAGCGAATGCCCCGCGGGGCGTTCGATCCGCGCTGCAGTCCCCCACCATTGCGTCACGGCTCCTTCCATCCCCTTGAGGACAGTGACCGCCGCTTCGCGCGATGGCGCGGCCCCGAAGACCTTCGGCGACACAGCCCGGAACTCCCCGTTTTCGCAGGTGCCCGCCGTGGCGGTGGCCAAGGGGACCGCCTCGCCAGGCCGCGTCAGACCCCACACCAGCGCCGAATAGGAGTTCGCCATGCTCAACGGGCTGGCGCGGGCTGCCTCCTGCCCAACCGAAGTCCGCGCCAACGGCCCGACAGCGGCATCGGACCCCTCGCCTAACGCGTCAAGGCCGGTGACTAATTCCGGACGGGCGGCAGAATCAGACAAATCGTACGGAAGGTTGGAGTCCGTACCAAAATGGTCCCTGAGATAAGCGCCAAGTGGGGCTGCTCCTGTCCGGATTGCCGCGTCCGCCACAACCGTGTTGCAGCTCGCGGCCAGGGCGGTAACCAAAGAGCCATCCGGGCACGGACCGTTCCAGGCGTTGACCAAGCCCTCGCCAGTCTCTGCATTGAGCACCAATCTGGTGGTTTCCAGGTTGGACAGGTCGGTGCCCATATCTATCACGCCACTGACCACATGCGGTTTCAGCGAAGAGCCGGGAGACGTGGACTGCCGCCACGATGGCAGGGCTGGCCAGGGGCCCTCAGGCAACGCCTCCGGGTCAATGAAGAGTTCGTTCGGATCCTCCGAGGTGTTGGAATGCAGTCCCAGCACAGCTCCCGTTGCGGAGTCGAGGTAGGCGGCCGATGCCGCCGCGCCGCCCAGCGCTTCACTGGCCAGGAGGTCTTGCATCGCCTCTTGAACCAACGGATCGATATTGGTGACGACGTCTACCGGCCGGCAGGGCGGCGGGTGCAAGACCGCCAAGATCCTGTCCAGCCATGTGATCCGGTTACCGCAAGTCAGAAGCGGCGAGGTCTCCAACCCATACTTCGACCAGAGACGAACGGAGCTGCCATCCCGGACAACAATCGAGCCGGCCAAATCGGCGTACAGGGTACCAGCGGGGTATTCGCGCAGGCCGGCGGCCCCAGTGACAGCGATGACGGAGCCGTCCCTCGCTAGCAGACGCCCAGACGGACGGTAGGCCGCCAGCGCTCCCCGCGTTGGGACAAGGATGGCCAACACCAGCGCTGAAACCAGCAAGGCGGTAACGGCAGTCTTGACCCAAACGGACGTCACGGTCACCGCCGCGGGCAGCACGTCGACTCCGGTTTCACCCTGCGTGCAACCGATCACCACCCCCACGAGCATGTATGAGGTCACGGCTGTCGTTCCCGTCAAAGTGATGAATACCGGGGAGATCCCACTCACCGGCAACGCCCCTATACCGCCTAGGCAGGCGAAACCGACCCACAGGATGGCCATGACAACCAGCCCATGAACCACAGAGCGAGTGGGCGCATCCAGATCCAGACCGGCACCGCGCTGAATCTGCGATAGGCATACAATTGTGGCCCCTACCATGCCAAACGCAGCAAGGATGCCCAGGTCCCCGGCGATCGCCGCTATAGCGTAGTCAGATTCAGCCGCGAAGAGCCACCGCCCTAACGAGGCTGTCCCCCAGCCACGCCCAATGACTCCGCCCTCCCCTACGCAGATCCTGCCGATGCGGGTTTGGAGATTGACCGATTCGATGTCCTGGGCGGTCCAGTCCGCGACGCGCGCCGAAATGGTGCTGGAAGTCATGGCCAGACGAGCAATGACCAACCCGGCGCCAATCAGCCCCGCACTAAGGACACCCCGGCGCAGCCAGTTCCCGCCGCCAGCCCGCCATCCGCCGCTCAGGCGCCCACGAACGGCCACCCACACTGCCACTCCGGCGGCGGCCGCTGTCAAGGCGGTGGGGCCAGTGTCCAGTGCCGCGCCGGCTGTTAGGTACGCTGCTGCGAACAGGATGGCAGTCCGCGGAACTTGCGTCCAGATCTCCAACAACGTACGAACAGCCGTGGACGAGGCGACACACGCTACCCCCACCACGAAGAGAATGCGCGTCAGCTCGCCTATTTGAACACTTCCCACCAGCGGAACCGGCATGAAGCCCGTCCGCAAGCGATCCATGGGATAGCTTGAGAAAACTGCGAGGAACCCCACTAACACGAACCGGGAGACGAAGGCGACGGCCAGCAACCAGGTCCCTATTCTGAGCCTGGCGCAAGGATCCGCGAGGAGGCGGCGCCACCAGACGCGGACCGCAGCGGCGGTGACGCAAAAGGCGACCAGGCTCAACAGCAAACGCATGGTCACCGAGCCGGCCGCTTCCGGGTGATACCGCGTCTGTAGACCCACCGCGGCAGCGCTGACGGCCGTCAGCCCCAGCATTTGAAAAGAGAACGGGCGGCCGACAGCGGCCGCTACCAGCGCCCCAGCACCAAGGATCACCGCGAGCAGGATCCGTTGTGGGACCTGGGCACCGGCCAGCGAGATAGCTGCCAGTGCCCCGACCGCCGCCGCAGCTCCCACCAGCACGGCCGGACGGGTCCGGGCCACCGGGAACAGGCCGGTGTTCATGTTGCTTCCGGTCCCGAGATGGCCGTTATCTCCACCAGAACCTCATGGCGGTCTGATAGCGAGAGGCGCAGGGGAACCGCGTAGGGGGTTGGCATATCCTTTGGTAGGCGTTGCCACTGGCCGGGGCTCACTTCAACGTAAGTCCCCAGGCCGCTCTCATCGCTGATCACCGGGTAGGGTTCAAGAATGATGGTCGCATGACGCCGGGAGACGCCCGGGTGGTCGCCCCGCACCATGATTTCGCGCGAGCCATCACGCCCGATCCGCACCCGGTCACCTTCCGCGAACGCGAAGCGAGTGTCGGGGAAACCCGGTTCCTTGAACACCAATGAGAACTGAGCGGGTGCATCCGCGCCTGGCAGGGGAGCCGTCGCCACGGTGATGGGCCGGCCGCCGCTCAGGGGCTCTGGGTCTGACCACTGGCCGGTAACGGCCGCGGGCGCTTGGGCCGGGAACGGCACCGCAGCAGGCACTAAGGCGGGCGTCGGGGTTTCACGATAGATCCGGCCTGTTGACGTGTGATCCCACGGCGGTGGTTCGTTCTTATCTGGAGTGACGTGCAGGAAGCGTTCCTCTCCTGGTTGGGCCACCGTCAGGAGAAGGAAGAGTTCGCGGACACCAGCGAACGTGAAGCCACGTGCCCTGGCCGCCTTGCCGCCGAACTCGTTGACAAGGTCAAGGACCCGTCTCACAAACAACGCGTGATCCGCTTCGATCAAGGCCTTGATACGGCCCGGGACGCGGGCGAACACATAGAGGGCGGGAATCTGGAGTGTCCTGTCCCAGCCGATTTCCAGGACAGCGCGGGTGATTTCCTTCGCCATCTGCTCGGAGATCGTGTTAGGGGTCAGCCGCCAGGGCCAAATCGGTTTACCCCCACGCAACCTGATGCTGAGCACTGCCACCCCGCCGGCCGCAGCCAGCACCAGGACCATGGCGAGCGCAAGGTTGATTCCAGGGACGGTGTCCACGAGGTACTCCTTCGGTTGTCGTTATCCGGACACCTGTTAGTGCCGCCGGTCGCATCTATCTCGACGTCAATCGCCGCGACGGACCTCTTGTCTGACCGCCGCCGATGCCGTCCGGGCGCTCCGCCTTGAGCGCTACAGTTGGCATTGGCCTGTCTCCACAGAATGGAAAACTTCACCATGTCTCGTCAAGCGCTCTATGTGGGAATCGGGAACTATGACGCCCCTGCGCATCCGGACCTGGAACCAGCCGTCCGCGCTGCCCGCCAGTTGGCGGAGCTGCTGGCCCGGAATCACGACGGCTCGCCATGGTGGCCGGACCCACAAGGACCCGTATTACTGACAACCCGAAACGGCGGGCGGGTCACCGAGCCGCAACTGCTGGCCGCGTTCGACCGGCTCTTGGTCTCCAGCAAACACGACCACCTGCTCTTTTACTTCGCTGGACACGGCCGCCCGGTGCAGCGGCGCGGCCGGGGACTGGATCTACTCCTCACCTCCAGCGATGACGGCTGGACCGGCGACCAGGCTAATCGGGGAGAACCGAAGGGTCTGTGGGCCGCTGACCTGTTCAAGCGAATCAGAGATGCCGAGCCGGCCAGCGCGACCGTGATTCTGGACTGCTGCCACGCGGGCCTCGCCGCCCGCGCCTGGCGGCCGGGGGCGAAAGATACGGGAATTGTGTTGATGGCGGCCGCGGAGGCAGACCAAGCCGCGCTGTCGGCATCGGCGGAAAGTGTGCCACAGTTCACACGGTTCCTGCTGGAAGGCCTGAACAGCGGCGCCAGCGACATCCAGGGCCGGGTGACGGCGATGTCCCTATATGCGTATGCCGCTGGAGTGATGGTGGCGCAGAGCCACGGCCACGTGCCGGTGTTCAAAGGCGAGGTGCAGAGCCTTGTGACCCTCCGCAAGACCCAACCGGTCCTAAGCCAGTTGGACCTCGAGCGTTTGGCGCTCCCGGTAACGGTGGACGGGGAAGAGGTTCCGCCTGGGTTTGACCGAGAAGACCAGGTCATCCAAGCCAGGCCCGAATGGGAGACCGAATTCGCCGAGCACACGCCCCCTCCCCTGAGCCGACCCCGCGGTCTGAAATACGAGGACAAGACGGACGCGCAGAAGCTCATGGACTACTACAACCGGCTCCGCAGAGCCGGATTGGCCGAGACAACCGACCAGAACGATGATCTCTACTGGACCGTGATCGCGAGCATTGACGAGCCCGGTAGGCACGGCGTCCGGCTGACCCCCTTGGGCCGCTACTATTTCGAGCTTTCCAGGGCCGGCCGAATTGGCCGCGCCGACGACTAACCGCAGACACCCTAGGAGTTCGGATGAATCAGGAAACCCCGCCGCCAACCGGCCAACCAAGCGAATGGGAGTCTCGCGTTGCCAGGCACCAGTGGTTAGCCAAGATGGCCAGGGCTGTGACGGACGGCGAGTTTCTGGCTGGGAGGCTCCCGCACCTGACTGCTGAGGTCAAACGGCGGTTCCAGGAGATGGCGTGGCGCACCGGCTACGTGCGCACGTGGGGCTCTGTCGACCTCGGTGACCTGTCGTACCTCCTCCACGAATACTTCGCCGCGGGCGTCCTCAAGATCAACGGCATCACCCTAATCGGCCAGCGATCAGACCCTGACGGCCTGAGCGACCAGCCCGAAAAGGACGACCTGGTTGTGAACTGGATGCTCCACCTCATGAAGCGGGACCTGGGTAAGCTCTCGCGAGACAAAGCCAAGGCCAAATGCTGGCCCATAGATGACGGCGTAGAACCTGCACACGCCGGAGTGGACGGCGGCCTGATTGCCGCTGGCGAAGACTGGGACGTCACAGTAAGCAGCGAACTCCCCGGGTACCCGGCCAGTGGCCCGGTCGGCAGCGAACTCGGCGACCGATTCCCCACCGAAACCTTGCCCATGAAAACCGCCTTCGCGTGGTACGAACGCTACAAACCTCCGGCCGAATTTGACCCGTTAAGCCCCGGTCAGAGGCCGGCACATGGAATTGGCTCCACAGCCCTGGAGGTCGACCTTGTGCGCTCATTCGCCCGGGTCTGGCGGGAGAGGGAGCACGGTCTCGCGGCGCGGCCACGCCGGGAGGATGAAGCGAAGTCCTTGAAGAAGGCACGGATCGCAGTTGTCCACGATTACATTGAGCGCCACTCCGACCATTTCCATGACAGCCCCGGCACCCGCGACAACATCACAAAGGTTTTGGACCGTGGCCTCCACCGGATCGCGAAGATGCTCTATGTGCTGGGCGGGCTGGGCCCGGTCGGCGCGCTATTGACAGACGAAGCCTGCGCCGAGGCGGTCGCCAGATTCGCCGGAGCGTTCAAGACGGCCCAAACCCGCGTCAGCACGCAGCTTGGAGCGCAGCGGAAAGTCATCGATTTCGCCACCGGCTCCGCCAGGCCCACGAGCCTCGGTGCGAGAGTAGTGGCAGCTAAATACGAACATTCCATCCAAAGCCAGACCACGAGGGCCAAGCGAGACCTCCTTGATGCGCTGGCCAAGGCGAACCCAGCGGAGGAAGCAACCGAACCGTTGCCGGCCCTCCACGCCATAGAGCACGCGACGGCCGGACTGATGACCCGCGAACTGCCAGACTGCGTGCTGTGGAATCAGTGCCCTGAACGCACCGCCGCGATGAAGGAGGAAATCCCGTGGTAAATGAGGACCTGGAATTCGAGTCGATGCTGCTGGAGGCAATCGGGCAATACGTGGAAGACACCACTCCGGACCCAATCCTGTCGCGGGAAGACATGTATGTGGGCGCCATGGCGGGCTTCGAACCCCACCAAGCGGCAGCGATCCTAATCAACGCCACCTCCCTGAGGAAGCTGGAGGCGCTGTGGGCGGAGTTCCGGCAATCACGCAACTCCCACAGGTTGCCTTCAGACATTGAGGAGATCATCACCGAAGAAGCCTTGTTGGAAGCTCCCCGGTGGCACACTGCCCTCGCCAACGCGACCGGCTTTGGCGCCCAAGTATTCGAACCCGGGTATAGCGAAACTCTCCAAACCTTGCCTCGCGCTGTGCTCGCCGAGTTGCCACCCACAGTCAGAAGTGGCGGCGCGGTGGCCTTCGCGGAGCAACCGGCGCTGGCCCAGCCACTGTTCGCGCTCGCCGCAGGCGCTCAGAGCCTTCCGCCCACCTGGGACCCCAGCCAGTGGAAGCGGACCTGGCGACACGGCACCTTCCGCGTGGGCGCCCGGCTGCACCACGACCAAGTGGTGCTAGGCGTCTATTCAGGTCTGCGAACCGCGGCTCTCGATGTCGCCCTGACCTGGGACAACGGCACAACGACCCTGGTTCGGGTGAAGGCCGTGGAAGGCCAGACCGAGCAGCACCCGCAGACCATTCCCACCCCGGGCGGAACCCTTCCTTTAGGGGTACTCATCAAGCTTTCCGCCTAACGCCAGCGCCACCTATTGGCGCTGGAAACAGACCGTTCTAGGGGTGCCTGTCCGCGCGCCCGGCCGCGGTAGTTGACTCAGTTTAGTGCCCGAGCTCATCCCGCGCGGACCAGGCACTCCCGACCGGTGACAGGAATTGACTCCGGAACCGGCCCCAGGCGGGCATCTGATATTGAACGGTCAAAAGGGGCCGCTCACCCGAATCACATGCCCGGAGGATGAACAGCATGATCACTCAAAGAACGCCCGAGGCCGCCAAACCGCTCACGCGTATGCTCTGCTGCCTTGGAGGCATGCGCTCCGACATGATTGACGAGCTGCCGGAGGAGCGCGGCGCCTTCATCAACACCGCCGCGACAATGTTAGGTGTCGGTCTGCTGGCCACCGCGTCAATGACGTTCGCTCTCGAGTCAACCCGAGTTGTCCCTTCGTGGGGAGTGGCGGCGGTGGCCGGACTGTGCTGGGGTGCCATCATCGTGGTGATTGACCGCATAATCATCACCTCGATGGCCCGCCACCCGAAGGGAGGCTGGCGCAATGTGGTGGGCGCCAGCGCGAATTTCGCACTCAGGGTAACAATGGCGGTGGTAATTGGCGCCGTCGTGTCAATGCCGCTCACAATCAAGATCTACGAGCGCGAAATCCTGGCCCAAGTCCAGGTTGACATTGCCCAGAAGCGAATCGACGGGGAAAAGAAGTTGGATGTTGATTTTGCCGAAATCCCCGGACTCGAAGAGCGGGTTACTGACCTGCAAGACGACCTGGCGGCGGCGGACACCTACAACCCAGAGGCCAATCCCGCATACATCACGGCCAAAGCTGACGCTCAGGCGACGGCCTCTGCATGCGAAGAAGCCAGTGCCGCGGCCGCGGGCGAGGCCAAGGGCACTTCCGGCACCGGGCGCGGCGGCTACGGCGACGAGTGGCAGCGCCTCAAAGCCATCGCTGAAGCGAAGTGCCAAGCGGCGGCCGCCGCTCGGACCCGCTTGGATGAGGTGGCCGCGACTACCAAGGAAGCCCATGACACGACCGTTGACGCCGCTAGACAGCAGATCCAGGGCGAGCTGGACCGAGCCAAGGAGACGCTGGCAACACTCCGGAAGGACAGAGATGCCGCGGATGCGAAACTCAACGGCGCGATCAATGCGGCGGACGGGCTGGCCGCCCGCATACAGGCACTTGACAATCTGGCCATACAATACCCTGGGGTCTGGTGGGCGCGCGCTGGACTTATGGCGGCGTTGATACTGGTAGACGTGATCCCTGTCTTGTCGCGGTTCCTGCGAACCATCTCAGCCGCTGACGTGCCGACCGCGCTCGAGGCGAAGCGAAACCAGGCGCGGATCGGTTACGAAGACATCTACGAGGCTGGGCGTTTACAGACCGTGAAAGCCCAGGGTGCCATACAGGAAATGGCCGCCCGCGACTGGGCGACCAGGCAGGCCGAAGCGGAAACTGCGATCAACGCACGCAAAGTCGAGATGGAGAAGCAGATCGAATTGGAGCGCCTCGCGGCGTGGGCGGAAGCAGAGAGAACGAAGAACGCCCAGGACGCCGCTGCCCACATCCGTCCGGGGAACACGGCCGGCGCTACCGCTTCCCCAGCCAATCCCACTGGGTACGCTCGCAGGCAGTGGCCCAAGCCAGCCTGGCGCATACCCACATGGATCCGCGACCGGATGTAGCTCTGATGCGGCTGCCCAGGCTGCCCAAGCTTTTCCAGCGCCGCGAACTGCCCGCATCGCAGGTAGTCGAAGACCCCCCTTAAGGGCCTGCCAGAAGGAACATTGCTGGTCGCTCAGCACGAATGCGCCCCTGGCTCCGCCAACGGGCGTTCATTCGCCAACAACAACCAACTGGTCCCGCTGGGCGGCTGGCACGGCGGCCGCTCTGATCCGCCGGTCCAAGGTGACGAACCGCCCCCCGTGGGCCACCACCAGGGCGAGAAGATAGGCATCCGTCAACTGAGCTGACCCGAGGACCTGGCCGGTGTCGATTTGAGTGGGATCCGTAACGGCCACATCGCAAGACCAAAATTCGTGGGAACCTTGCATGGTGGCTTGCCTAAGCAGGTCAACGGCCAACGCCACAGGAACCGGATTGCTGTATCCCGGCTGCGAGGCGATCCTGACGAACCCGTTCTGAGTGATTGGGCATGTCGCCCATCCGCCACGGGCGCTGTCAAACCACTTCGTGACTTGCTCACAACGTGCGTGGTCGGGATCCAGAAGCGCCAGCAACAATACTATGCAGCCGTCCCCGACTGTCTCGCAGCGGCTATCTCACGGCAGCCGCGTCGCTGATGACGCTCAGTTGGGACCGGTGGCCGAGCGACGGCGGGACCTGGCCGCACCCGCCAGCAGCAGCAACGCCAGGCCGCCCAGGACGAATCCGATGGCCGGGACTAAGATCGCCCCGGTCAGCGCACCAGTCCAAGGCAGATTCCCCCGATGCCCGGCGCCAGACCCAGCACCACTACCAGACCCAGCACCACCCGAGCCGCCAGCGCCACCAGCGCCACCGCCGTCAGGCGCCGGAACCGGCCCCACCACCTTGGCGGTAACCGTGACAACGAATTCCGCCCGGGCGGTCAACTCATTCGAATCCGTGTATTCGACCGCGAAGGCGTACACGCCGGCAGGCAGACTGGCGGCATCAAAGAGCACACCACCATCCAGGTCCGCCGTTATGACGGCCTGCCCCGCCCATTCGCCAGCGGCGAGAACCTTGGTCGAAGTAATCCAAGCGCCATTGGCCGAATCGGCCTTAACACCGCTATTCAAGACAGCCTGCCCAGCCAGCCCCACAGTCACCTTGGCCCCGGACACCGTGGGCGCGGCGGCCCACCGGGCCGTCAGCTCCAGGCGGCCTAGGGCCGTCCCTCCACCGGTCACACCGCTGATCACGCCATTCGCGGCGGTCAATCGGTCAGCGGTGAAGTCCCAGCCGCGGACTGCTGAAGAGCCCCAGCCCAGGAAAGCGAACCCGCCGCGGACCGGCTCCTGGGCAGGCGCGGAGACCAACTCGCCGTAGTGGCTGGCCACCGTGAACGCCGTTGGCGTTCCACCGGCCGGGTTGAAGACCACCGCCACCGGAATCGCGTCGTAATACAGCTTCAGCTCCAACCCCGCCACAACGGTCCCCTGGGTGACGGAGGAGGCCGGATCAAACTGATATCCCGGAAACTCCTTAGGCTCCGCGATGACCGATTCGTCGCCGATTCGGCCCTGATAAGACTCGGTGTCCGCCAGCGTCTTGGTCCCGCCCGGAGCGACCGTGTAGTGCCGGACCAGGTAGTTGACCTGACCGGGCACCAGCCACTGGGCGTGCAAGGTCGCGGCCGGACCCTGCGCCAACGTCGAGTCGTTCACCGGTTTGGTGTAATTGGCGTCCAGATACCAGCCGCCAAACACGAATCCGGGCCGGCTCAGCGCCTCGGTGTAGGAGGCGGCATCGACCAGCTTGGAACCAATCTCAACCCGGTCTGGCCCCAGCGCGGACGGCGTGGCCGGCGCCTCCGTGGTGTCATGCAACTGATAGGAGATGTCTGAGTAAACCGAAGCCCAGGCGCCGTAGAACGTGACGGTGCCACCACCGGCGATCATCTCCGCACTGACTGTGCCGGAACCGAAGTCCCAGGCCTCAGACGGGTCGGCTTGGTCCAGTTCTTGAGCCTCGGTATACCAGCCCACGAACCTGAAGTCCGCCAGCTCCGGTGCGTCGGTCGGAGCGGTCACCTTCTCCCCTATCCGGGCCTGGCCGGAGGCGGACCAGTCGGAAACCTCATCACGGGCCTCGGACGGAACGCCCAGATCGAACTGAACCAACAAGTCTGCCTTGGCGAAGGTGGCCTTGACAGTCAGGTCTTCTTCACCAACCGCCAGGGTGGTTGAAGCCGCGCCTGAGTCATCCAGGAGCGCTTGGCTCCCGCCCGATTCAACGGTCCAGGCCACGAACCGGTACCCTGCGAACGCGGTAGCCGTCAAACTGGCCTCGCTCCCCTCGGCGTAGCGGGCGGCATCGGCCAAGGCGCTACCGCCAGACCCGGCTACAACGGTCACCCGGGGGTACGCGCCCAATGACACCGCTACCGGTGCCGCTGACGTATTACCCGCCTGGTCACGGCCCACTACGTAGACCACCCGTCCAGCGCTGGAGTTGAGATCCGCGCCGTCCAAGATGATCTCGTTGTCGCCCGCGTCCATGGCCGCCGTCCGGCCACCCGCGATCACCTCTTGAACCGTGGGAGGCTCGGCTCCGCGCAAGACCACCGCGTAGTAGTAGACGCCCGGCTCGGAGACCTCAAAAGGAGCGCTGCCGGCGTTGAATTCATCCCGCACGCCGTCACCGGCCACCAGGACCGGCGGTGTCGAATCATAATGCACCAGCACGTCGCGGCTGGGTGGTGCAATCGCCGCTCCTGGGACCTTGACCCCGACAGCGACCTCACCTTCCGCGCTGACGCCGGCGATGGTGATCTCATAGACGCCTTCCGCGGTGCGTTCCACAGCGGTGACAGTCAGCCCATCTGGCAAGTCAATCTCCGAAACGTCCAACTCGTCCTCGAAGTCCCTTGAGAAGGTCAGCTCCACCTGGGTCGTGGTGGCCGTATCCGGTGAGCCGTCCAGCGCTACCGCTTCCACGAATTCGACCCGCACGCCGAGAGTCACCTCAACGTGGGCTTGGGCCGCAGGCATGGTGTAGACAGTGTTCTTCGCGTAGCGGTCCGTGAATTGGCCGCCCGCTTGGCCGTCATCCCATTGCCCGATGCCGTAGCCCTGGTTGGGCGTGACCTCTAACGGGATCTGCTCACCAGCCGGGTATTCAGTCTTCAACGTGCCGGGATAAGCGATGGCACCGTTGGCGGCGGACCCGGTCGCCATGGAGACGCTGAACGGGTACACCCGCGCGATCTGAGCTTCGGTCGCTGATTCGGTCCAATGGCCGGCCTCATCCTGGGCCAGCATGTAGACGCGGTATTCGCCCATTTCCGTCAGGTCTTCCAAGACGATGGTGTTCTCACCGGCCGTCATGTCCTGCTTCACACCAGCCTTGATTTGGTCCTGGCTGGGGGCTGGCTGACCCGCTGGCACAACCAGGTAGAACAGATCGCCGTCCTCGGTGGCGTCCACCGTGACGGTGGCCGCGGCCTTGGAGAGGCGTTCCCCGGCCGGGTTGCTCAACTCCGGAGCAGTAGCGTCGCGGTGCAACACAACGTCATGGACCAACGGCGCCACCGCCGGATCGTCCCCGCCGGACGGCTGGGTGAAGGTCACGCGCAGGACGCCGCCCTCGGGCCAGTCACCGGTGACGGCCAGCCGGTATTCCAGACCGTCGGAGCCGTCAACCAGAGCCAGTGCACCATCCTTGATGGCGTCGAATTCACCGAGTGGCTCTAGCGACACCATCGAATCAAGGATCGTGGCCGCCTGATCCAAGGTGAACGTTATGGTCTTGGTGGTGACGGTATTCTTCGCGCCGTCCGCCATCGCGTCCATTGGGTTCAACCCGTCCGTAAGGATGTTCAGATCAGTCGCCTTGGCGGAAGCGAAGGTCCTGAACTGGGGTGTGACGAAGGCCCGCGCTGGATGGCCAGAGTCCTCGACTGGTTGGCCGTCAGCGGTGAAGCCGCCGTACATTTGGCCCTTGGCCAGATCCGCTGGGACCCAGGCCACTCCCGCCAGATCGGCGTCCCAGTATGAGCCCACGCCCCAGGCGTCAAGCTGTTCCCGGGCGCTGGGCGTCAAGGTCTTGAGAACACCGGTCCAGTCCTCGCTCGCGAGTTCGGCCGCCAATAGGTCCAAGCTGCCAAACGCGCTTTGCGCGTACAGCGGATAGACGGCTTGGGATTCCTCATCCACCGGGGCGGCGACGCCTACCTCGGTACCCGATGCGTACACGTTGCCACCCGAGATGGTGACGCTACCGCTGGTCAGGGCGCCTATGGCCGGTATGTTTGAGGCGCCTGGCCGCGCCAACACGGTGCCGCCGCTGATGGTGACGCTGCCCACTCCTTCCCCGGCCAAGGTGCCGCCGCCGATGCCTGCTGCCACCTCGCCGCCCTTGGCTACCACCAAGGCGTCATCAGTGATCACGATGGAGTTGACCGCACCGACCACGATCTGGTCACCCCGACCACTGCCACCAATTCCGCTGCCGCCCACGGAGCCAATCGCGTAAACCCGCGCCTGGCCGCCTATCACGATGGGGCCGCCCATTGCGGCTCCGGGCACGCCGGTCGATCTTCCGCCGCCAATCCCAGCACAGCTAGTGCCGGCCAGCGCCGCTGCCTCAATGACAACGTTCCCGCCAATGGTGATGGCGCCAGCGCCGGTCTGGGACCCGATCCCTGGGCCGCTTCCGGTTCCACCGGCGGGCTTCCAGTGGCCCCGGGCCGTCACCGCGCCACCTGTCGCGCTGGTGATTTCCAGATGGGTACCGGGACCAGCGGTCAGGCCGGTCGGGATGCCTCCAGGAGCGGCACCGTCAGCGATCAGCGTATTGGAGCCGTCCACGGTCAGTCTCAGATTGGCGCCATTCACCAGCGCGAACGGCTGGGTGACACCAGTCAGCGCCGCGCCATTCAAACGGACCGCGAAGGTCCCGCCCTCGCTCAGCTTGGCCCCGTCGGCGATGAAGCTCCGTTGGCCAGAGAAACTGGAATTCAGCTCCAGGCCAGTCTTGCCAAAGTCCAGGTCCCGGCCGTTGAGCCAGCTCAAGTCACCGGTCAAACCTGTCAGCCGGTAATTGTCCTGGTCCTGGGCGGTGGCCGTGACCGCGTCCGAGGCGGTCCCAGCAGGCAAAGCGAACCAGTTAGTGTCCCCGCTATAGGCGGGAATGTAGGTTTCGACCACGTCGCTCCAGACGCCGTTGGCGGCTTCGATGGCGGCGTAGACGGGGATTGGCTGATTGGCCGGGTAATCATAGGTCACCACGCCCGCGTTGATCGTGGTGGTTCCCTGGGCCAACGCGCCCGTCGCCCCAGCGGAGGCCGCCAGATCCTGGGCGGTAGCCGGCCGCTCACCACCAAACTGGATGTGATAAGCCCCAGCCCAGTTGCTAGTCAGCGCCACGTTACCGCCAATTGACGTGAAGTAGCGGACGCCCGGGCCGCCGGACAGGGTGACCTCCTCGTCACGGTATAGCTCAACGTCTTCGGGCTCAGCCACATAGGAATGGGTGGCGAAGCCCAAGGAGATCAGTCCCTCAACCACTTCATCGCCCAGCGTAAGCGAATAGGTCTTCCCCGAATCGGTGCTCGCCACAGCGGTGACCGTGGCCCGTCCGGTGCCGGGAATCACTATCACCTGGCCCGCGGTAAGCCCCTCGACGCGAGGGTCCAAGGACATCGTTATGGTGCCCGATGTCGCCGTGCCGGATTCACCACCCGGTTCCAGAGAGCCTATGGTCACGGGGACAGCCACAACATTGCTTTCCAAGTCCTCGGACCACTCCGCGACCACCGGCCTGATTCGCGCAGCCCCGGCGGCGGCACCGGCGAAGCCGGGGCCCTTGCCCAGTTTGATACCGCCGGCGAAACCCGGAGTGCCCGGGTCCGGGACCCACAGTACGGCGGCCAGCTGAGCGGCATCGGTCAACTTGGCCGGGAAACCCGCCGGCGCCGGGAAGGCCGTCCCAAGCCAGGCCTTCTGCGCGGCGGTGACCGTGTGCTGAACGTACGGCAGGCCAGAACCGCCCACGTCCAGGTCTGTCAGTGACCTGCCATCAGCCAGGACCGCCGGCACGTAAAGCGGGTACAAGGCCTTACCCTCGGCGTCTTCCGGCGCTTGAACATCCGTTGGAACGGCTGTGTAAACGCTACCGCCGCTAATCACAACCGTATCCGCCTTGACTGACCTGGCCACGGTGAAGCCAGACTCAATTGATACCGCCGCGCCTGTCCCGCCAATGTTCCCGTCGGCTTGGACCGTCGCGCCGCCAGCGATGGTCACCTGGTTGGTCCAGCCGGAGCCGTTACCGCCGGATCCGATTGTTGCGTTCCGCGCAGAGTTAGTCACCTTGACAAAGGCCTGGTCTTCGAAGCGGATATTACCGGCGGGCCCGCCGCAACCACCTCCAATCGCAGGGCATATGGCGCCGGACACCGTCAAACGCACGTCACCACCGACCGTAATCTGGCCTGCGCCTTCGCCGTAATTGCCGCCAATCCCAGTGCTCTGCTCCAGCGAATCCATGGTCACCCCCAGGGTGCCGCCCGCTCCGGTGATCGTCAAGGCATTGGCCGGATCCCCGCTAGGTACGTGGACAGTGGCCACACGGCTGCCTGAAGCCTCAATCTGGTTGGCGCCCACCACTTCAAGAGTCAGCGCGGCGGCACCGGAAAGCTCAACCGCGGGCTGCCCCGACGGCCCGGTGATCACGGACCTATTCAGACGGACCCGAACCGGCTCGTCGGGAGCCGAACCGTCGCCCGCGGCCCTCAGTTGGCGAACACCATCGAGCGTGTTTAGCTCCAGCGAAACACCGCTATTCGGCAGTACGAGTCCGTTAATCCGTTCAAATTCGCCGCGAGCGCCACTGATCCGGTAACTAGCGGGGCCCGCCGCCGTCACAGACAGCTTCTCCGAGACGTCCGCATCAAGTGCCACCAAATTGACGGGCGCCGCGAACTCCTTGATCGTGGCCCGGTACGGCTGACTGTAGGCCGTCCCGACGCTCAGGTCAGGATGGACCGTCGCTATGTATACGTATGCCTTACCGGTATTAGGCAATCCGGAGATCCGGATCGAGTTCGCCGTGGCCGAGCCCATCTGGCCTACCCGCAATTTGCCAGTACCACCCAGGCCACCGGTCGCCGCCTCGGCCCACTGCCGGACTTGTGCGCCGTCTTCAGGAGCCATATCCCCGGGATTCACGGCGTACCAATAGGTGACTTCCGGATTATCCTCGTCGATGGCAGTGATGTCGCTGCCGAACCCGACCACGGCCGTATCCGCCGTTGGCCGCCAGGTCCTGCCAATGGTCAGGGTGGTAACCCTCATCTGGTAGACCTTGACCAGAGCGGGAACCCCGTCCAGAGCGTATTCCGCTAAGGCGCCAGGAAGCGAAGTGATGTTGACATTGACCGTGCCCTGGTTCCATACATCCGAGACCGGCAAAGTCCAGGTCTTCTTGTCTGGAGAACTCCCCAGCCCAGCGGGGTAAGTAACAATGTGGGCGGTACCATCCGTAACCTGAATCATGTCAGCAGTGAGACCTTCAACCGGCTGCGAGAAGGTGAACACCAGACGGGACGTAGTTACAGAACTCCCTTTGCCGTCCGCCTCCACAGTGACCCCCACTGCCTGCCGGCTCAATACGTTGACCGCCAAGCTGGGACCCCATGCCCCAATGGTTCCGCTGGTGACGTTGGCGGAGAAGCCCTTCGCTCCGTTGATCTCAAGACCAGTGCGTTGGCCTGAAGGTACCCACAGCACAGCCGCCAGTTTGGCGGCCGTGCCGTCCTCCGCGGTAGCCGGGACGGCGGCCGGCAGGGGGAAAGAATCCGGGTCCGTGGAGGCGATGAACTCTCGCTGCTCGGCGGTGATGGTCTGTTGAGCGTAATCAAATGGCGGCTCTTGTAACTCCGCGCTGGTTAGGTCCGCTCCACCAACGAAGGCTGGAATGTATAGCGGGTAAACCTGATGGCCGGCTCCGTCTGTTGGGCTCTGGATGCCAGAAATGCCCTTGGTCCCGCCAACCTGGTAAACGCTGCCACCGCTAATGGTTACGGTCTGTTTGACACCGCCAATCGCGTGGTAGCCCTCCACATTCACCTTGGCGGCCACGAAGCCGCCCTCAATAATGACCGAGCCGTGAATGTCGAATTGCGAGGTACTGCTGCCGCCGATCGCGCCTTTGGCTCCAGATGCGACAACGGTGGGCTGGCCGGTGATTCTGACACAGTCATCTAACGTGCCGCCGCTCTGCTCGTTGCCGCCAATCCCGGCGCCAACGCTGCTCCCCCGAGCCCACACCTTGGCCTGGCCGCTGATCGTGATGATGCCCATGGCGCGGTTGGCGCCACCGCCTATCCCATTGGCTCGCTCTCCGGCCAGCGCTGTCACCAGGGCGTTGTCCGTGATGGTGATGGCTCCGCCGGTGCTGGCCGCCGCGCCGCCTATCGCTGCGGCGCCGGCGGCGCCAGTGGCGTCTACCTTCGCCTGGCCGCCAATCGTAATGCTCTTGACCCCTTTGGAACCCGCGGAGTCGCCCGAGCCTATTCCGGGCCCGCCGCTGGTACCGGTAGCCAGCGGATCACCGCTGGCCGTGACTTCCGCGGTGCCGCCGATGCTGACTGTCCCGACGGGCCCTCTGTAACCGCCGCCAATCCCCGCTGAGCCGCCCGTGCCAGTTGCCCGGACAATGGCAGCGCCGGTGATTGAGATATTTCCTCCGCCGCCTTGAATGCCATCCGATGCGCCTCCGGAGCTGGAACCGCCGCCGAGCCCGGCCCCACTCGAACCTCCCTTGACGTCAACCGTGGCCTTACCGTCAATCTTGATGGTCCCGCCGTTGCCGGCGTTGCTACCACCAATGCCAGCACCAGAACTCCCGCCGGTCGCGGTCACTTCCGCGGAATCAGTGATCCAGACGTTGCCGCCAGAAGCGCCTTGGCCAGCGCCGATCCCCGCCGCGGCGAACCCTCCGACCGCTGTCACACTGGCCGAGCCGCGCACCTCGATAGTTCCGCCTCCGGCCGCGACGCCGGCGCCGCCAATGCCGGCACCATAGATCCCGCCGGTGGCCTTCAACACGCCACGGCTGGATGAATAGATCGTAAGCTGGGCGTCCGCCGGAACCCCAAGGCCAGCCGCGTACGGGTCCCTCGCGACTGTCAGGGTGTTGCTGCCGTCCACCGTCAAGGCAACGCTTGTGCCTCCCGTCAGCCCCAAGGGCGCCGGGTCATCCCTGGCGCCAGCGGGGGTCTTCGGGGTGGCGCTGAAGCCATTCAGCCGCAAAGGAACGGTCACGCCTGATGCCGCGGAGGCATCGACCTGGTAATAGACGCCCGTGCCGGACACGGCCGAACCAAGTTCAACGGGCACGGTCGCGATTTCGAGATCCTGGCCATTCAGCCACTCCAGGACACCGGACAGGCCACTGAACTGGTAATGAGATCCACCGGCCACAACCGTCTGAGTAACAAGCCCGTCGATGGAACCGCTGGGCAGAGCGAACCAATCAGGGCTGTCCAAGTAGGCCGGGAAGATGAACTTCTCAACGTCTTGCCAGTTCCCACTTGCGTCCCGCACGGTGGCATAAAGACTCAGCTCACTTGAAGCGGGCACCGAATAGTCGACTGTGCCGGGGAGGGTGTTCTCTCCCGCCTCAACTGTCATTGACAGGGCACCCGGGTCGCTGGCCAATGCCTCTGGGCTGTCCGGAGCGGCCCCACCGTAGCGGTAATAGGCGGTCCCGGCTGAAGCGGCGGTCAATTCGGCGCCCCCAAAGATCGACTTGAAGAACCGCTGGCCCGCGGCCGGATCATCCTGGCCGACCCGCGGAAGCTTCGCCGCCTCGACCCTGGTGGCCCAACGGGTGGCCTGAACAGGGGCGGGACCGGACACTGGTCCGGCCACGGCCGCTGGCTCCGCCGGAGCCGCCTGCGCCACTGGTGTGATCGCGACCGCGCTGGGTGGGTCCGCCACTGCCATCGCGGGGGCGGCCACGGCGATCGCGACCAGCACCGCCAAGACACGAACTCCCGCCCGCGCCGGCCGCTCTCCACGGCTCAATGGCTCAGTTTCCGATGTGCCGTTCCAAGTCATATGTCTTTCGCTCCTCGTGCCTCCGCAGGGCCCGTTTGGCTGTCCTACGCCGGGTTGTTCGCCGTCTTACCTGCCCAAGCTCAGGCAGGCGCGGCCACCAGGGACCGCATTGTGATACGTAACGCCAGTACCGCGCGTCGTATTCCCAAGCTAAGCGGGCTTCCAGCCGCATGCGACGCGGCATCAGCGAAACCGCAACCGGCCGTGCCTAATCTGGGCTGTGGGTCGAATGCGCCATCGCCGCGTTGGCGACAGGCCCCAACCGGGGTGGACCGGCCCTTGGGCCGGGGCATGTTAGCCTCTACGGAGCAACGCCCCGCTGAAGCCGTTCCCTACCGGAGAGGACACGTCCAAGCAAATGAGGCGTTTCTTGCCGCCCCGCACCCACGCTCCAACCGCCGCTGCGGTCGCGGTCGTTTGGGCCATGATTCTGCTGGCCGGTTGCGGGTCCAGGGGCGATGCGGGCCCAACCGCGAGCACCCCGCCGTCGGCCGAATCGCCGGCGACACTCAAGGCCGCTCCACCTGAGGTCACTGCTCCGGCCAAGGAACCGTGCCGGGAGCCACATCCAGCAGCGGGAAGCGCCACCACTCCCCTGACCAACGGCGGCGGCTGGCTGGAGCTTCCCACCTATGACGGCTCCGGCCAGTTGACCCACATGAATGTCCAGTTCAAGGCCGAAGGCAGATTTGGACACCGCTACTGGATGACGATGACGCCGTACCCCTTCGGCGAAGACTCAAAGGAGAATCCGTCCATCCTGGCCTCAGACAACGGCCTGGATTGGATCACGCCGCCAGGACTCACCAACCCGGTCTCCGGGGTGCCCAGCGACGTTGACGCGGGAGGTCACTATTCAGACGGCTACCTACTGCCCCGGCCCAATGGATTCGAGTTGTGGTTCCGGGCTAACCCCGCCAAACCGAAGGGCCACCGCCCGGACAATTCAACCAACATCATCTACCGCATGACTTCTCCGGACGGGATTAGCTGGTCTGACAAGACTGTCGTCTTTAACGGCGGCGGGCCTAGCTACATGAGCCCGTCATTGCTCGCGGACGGCCCCTCTTACCGCTTGTGGTACACCAATTACGGTGGCCACATGGTCCATACCCGGAGCCACGACCTCGCCGAATGGGCCGCCCCGGAAGACGTGGACGTCGCGCTAGGCGACGGCTACATTCCCTGGCATCAAGAGGTCATCCAAACCGAAGAGGGCTTCGAGGCGCTGATTTTGGGATCCAAGAAGACCGAAGACCGGCCCAAGTTCGCCCTCTATCACGCCCGATCCGCGGATGGCCTGCGGTTTGGCCAGGCTTCCATGATCGATCCCGTCAAAGTTGACCCGCGCTTGGATGGCTACCAGTTCTACAAGAGTTCCCTGGTCAAGAGTTGCGGCTCCTACCAGCTATATCTCTCGGTCATCTCGCCCAAGAGGGCCTTTAACGCCTTCTACAAGCAGGTCAAAGCCGAAGACTTGGCCAGCCTCTTCGCGGGCCCGTAGGCGACGCGCCACTGGCCACGGGCCGCGGCGGTAGCCGTAAATAAGCTGAAATGGGCTCGCTCGCGGGTGGCCCGCCATAAGGCTCCTACCTAGGCACACACGCACAACGCTGCCAGACAGCCGGCACCCGGGCGTCCTTGATTCCAAGACCACCCATGAGAAAGAGCCCAGCGCTGCCCTACACTGTTTCAATGATCAGTCAAGAGTTGCTAGATGCCCTTGACAAGCTAGGCGCCAACGAGAAACGCGAAGTGATCATGTACTTGCAGACAGGCTCCCGCCACTGGGTTGAATCACTCAGTCTGACAGAACTCAGTGACATTGTGGAGCGGATCGAGGCGTTGTTCGTGGAGCCAAACGCGCCCCACTCTAAGAGCAAGTCCAAGAGCCAGCAGGTCTCTATACAGGAACTACGCAGGCTGATCCACGGTAGCTGAGCCGCGCGGTTGCCGAGCGGCTACCGCACTACCCAGGCCGCCGCACCCGGTGGCAACAGCCGCTCACCGTACCCCAAACCGCCGCCTTCCACGCCATCTCGGGCGCCACCTTCCGCGGCGCTCCCCGGCCGCGCCGTTGACACCACCAAGGTGCCCGGCACCAGCTCCAGCCCCGCCACCGCCGAAAAGTTGACCAAGCAGTGCCATGGCCCTCGGGCGAAATGCAAGCAGCCATCCGGTGCGTCCAGCCAGACCAGGCCGGTGGCGTCACCGGCGCCGGCGACTGCTCGGACATCAGCGCGGCTAACCAAGGCCCGGCGGGCCGCCAGCGCCCGTCGGTACAGGTTTAAGGGCGAGTCTGGTTCAGCCGCCTCCGTCGCCACCGCGTACCGTCCAAACCACGACGGCTGCGGCAAGTGCGCCGGCCCGGAACCAAACCCGAAGCTGGGACCGGAGCCGCTCCACGGCAACGGAACACGGGCGCCGTCGCGCCCAACGTCGTAACCGCTGGCGCGACGGAAGGTCGGATCTTGGCGGGCGGAATCGGGAAGGTCAGTGACTTCACGCAAGCCCAGCTCCTCACCCTGGTAGAGGTAGACCGAACCAGGCAAAGCCATGATGGTCAAAGTGGCGGCTAGGGCCCGTTCCAGACCCAGCTCCTGATCCTCCAGGGGTTCCGCACCCCGGCGCAGCAGCCAGCGCCGCCCCTGAGCACGTCGCTGTTCAGAGCCCACAACTTCTGGCAGTCCATAGCGCGATGCGTGCCGGATCACATCGTGATTGGACAGCACCCAGGTGGAAGACGAGCCGGCCTCGGCGGCCAATTCCAAGTTGGCCTGAATGACTTGACGGAACTGCGCCGCGTCAAAGCCGGCTAGCAGCAAATCAAAATTGAAGGCCTGGCCCAGACCGTCTGGGGTAGCGTAACGAGCCCGGCGGGAGGGATCATCGACCCACACCTCGCCCACGGCCGCACGCGGCGGGTCGTAGGAGTTGAATACCTGGCGCCACTCGGCGTAGATGGCGTGGACCTCATCGCGGTCGTAGAACGGATGATCCGGGCCGGCCGGAACCTGGGCCACAGTCTCCGCGTCCGGCAACGGGTCAGCGGAGAAGTCTTTGGCCAGCGAATTGGCCACATCCACCCGGAAACCATCCACTCCGCGGTCAGCCCAGAAGCGCAAGGTCCGCAGGAACTCGGCCCGCACCTCAGGATTGGCCCAGTTCCAGTCTGGCTGGGCGGGGTCGAAGAGGTGGAAATAGAACTGGCCGTCGCCCACGGGTTCCCAGGCCGGGCCGCCAAAGGTGGCCTGCCAGTTAGATGGCGGCTGGGACCGGTCCGGGCCCAGTCCGTCGCGGAAAATGTAGCGAGCCCGCTCCGGCGAACGGACTGGCGCCGCGAGCGCCTCCTGGAACCAGCGGTGGCCAGAGCCCGAATGGTTGGGCACTATATCCACAATCACGCGGATTCCCGCGTCATGCAGCGCGGCGACCATCACGGCGAATTCCTCCAGGGTGCCGATCCTTGGGTCAACGTCGCGGTAATCGTCAACGTCATAGCCGCCATCCGCCAGGGCGGAAGGATAGAACGGCGAGAGCCAAACCGCATCCACCCCCAGCGCCTTGAGGTAGGGCACACGGGAGGTGATGCCTGGCAGATCGCCAATTCCATCGCCGTTCGAATCGGCGAAAGAGCGGGGGTAGATCTGGTACACGGCGGCGTCTCGCCACCAATCGGGATTGGGCTCAAGTGCCACGGCAGGGGTCCTTCGGTCTAGTGCTGCCAAGGGTGTGGCGAGTGTGGTCGCCACGCCCAGCCGATTTCCCGCCCGGTCACCGCCGGCCAAAAATGTCAGCTCACCGAACTTTAGACGATCCCCGGCGCATCTTGGCGTTACCTTGGCCCGGAGCCCAACAGGAAGTCGCGACGGACCTGCGGCGGGGCCCCGCAACTTGACATTCGTTTACAGTAGGCTCACGAGCCTTTGACCATTTACGAACAATCAGTGCGTGGATTCGCTTACCGACCGCACGCCCCTGGCCGCCGCCCAAGTAATTGGCAATCGGCCGCCGCCTTGGTGATGGGAATTGGCATGGGCCGGTTCGGTGGTCACCTGGAGCGTTCTGAGATGCGTCACCGGGGTTGGCCTCCGCAGCCATCTTCATGACCGGTGCCGCCAGCCTGTTGGCCCACCTCTATGGCCAGCGGGCGCACCTGGCGGGCTGGGGTTATACCGGCGTCGGGGGCGCAATAGCCGCTGCCGTCCTGGCCGCGCTGGCCGGGACGGTCCGCTGGACCATGCGCTTAGAGCTGCCCGATGCCGCCGTCTAGTTTCCAGCCCAGCGTCCAGCCCTGGCCCGTCCCACGTTCGCGGGCCACCTTCATGGACGCGGTCGCGCTGACCATGGCGGCCGCCACCTTAGTTGCCAGCCTGGGACGCCGCCGCGGAATCCGCCCAGTCCCGGCCTCGTTTCCTCCGGCGCAGATCAGCTAAGTGTTGAGCAGCCCTGGATCGATGGGTATTCCGTTACGGTCCCAGAAGCGCAATAATCCGCCAACCAACTGCCTGCCAGTAGTCTGACCTGGGGGCAGAGATTGAACGAAGGGAGGACGGGTGCGCAGGCTGTGCGGTTTTCGCACCCGGTAACAGATCTGATGCTTAACTTTTTCGAGCGCTACGTAGCGCGTGGTTGGAATGAGTTCAGCCCTGACCAGATTGAGCGAGCGCTGATTGAAAGGTGCCACGCCCGGCCCGCTCCGGTCGCGATTCTTCCCGAAGGCCAAACGGACCATGAGATTAACCCGGCCGTCGAGAGATACAGACGCCCGTTGACCATCACCAACACTGCATGGCTTGAATCCGTGACGCCATCCTGCGATTTTGTGGACCATGATCTGTCCTTGTTCTACCACCTGGAACCGCTCGAAGAGGACGCTCCCCGGGAGAAAGCGCTGCAGCACGGGGTGGCAGAAGAACACACTCACGCGCGCAGGCTTACAGTTCTGCTCAAGGAGTCACGGGAGCGCGAACCGAAGCCATCGGGATACACCATTATGGGCTGGATTGGTGACCGGCATGTCGGTTCGCTCATTGAGGCCATGTCAGCACCGCCGGACTGCCCCCAGGATCCGCAGGAGGATAGGTTCCGGAGGTATCTGGGAGCGTGGCACACAGCCACGCTCCGGCCGTGTCGCACGCGGTCAGCGGAACGCTGACCGGCGAAGACGCGGAAGGCAAGCAGAGTTTGAAGCCTAGGAGGCCGGTTGTTCACCGGCCTCCTAGGCCTGTTGGTGCAACACGGACTGATTTGACAAGGTGGGCCATCGCGACCTTGGCGGCGAGGAAGTTGGCTAGCCATTCAGGGGCGGTCTAGCAAGCGCAGAAGCGGCATTCGGCATCTTCGGCGCTGATGTGTTCTTGGTCATCTCCGGTGTGGTCATACCGATCACCTTGACCGGCCAGACGCCCGTGTCTTTCGTGACGGCACGGATAGCGGGGCTATTTCCCGTCTATTGGGTCGCAGTGCCGGCAAGAGCCGGCGATGTTCTTGCCGCCCAATGGACCCTTTGGGCCGAGTTACGATATCCACTTGCCGCTGGGATCACTCGTAATAGCTTGGCTCTCGCAGAGCTTTGCTCCTGCCGCTGTACTGGGTTTGGCGGTTCTGACTTCGACCGCAGCAGCGACGGCAATGCATTATGT
>JAIRXP010000012.1 GCA_031268215.1 Bifidobacteriaceae bacterium
GGAAGGCTTCGCCCGGCGTGATCCCCTTAGGGTTCTTCGAGCGGGATCTTGACCTCGTCCAAGGGAATGGCTTTGGCTTGGTTGGCTATCACCCATTGGCCGTTGACGATCGGCGGGAACAACAACGGCGGCCCTTCACGGAGGTTCTTGTTGTAATTGAGGACCATTTCATAGCCTGCCTGGCGCAGAACAACGGTGCCGCTCTCATTGGTGATCGTGTTGCCCTGGAAGCTGGGGAAATTCTCAGTCAAGGAGCCGTAGACATCTAACCGCCCGAGGATGTCGTAGACATCGTGATTCTGGACTCTGAGCCCAGAGGTAACCACATGCAGGGCGGCCTCTATTCTGAACACGTCACGGCTGGAGTTGTAATCGGTGGGCCATTTGTCCCGGTACGACGTCGTTAGTGGGCTGGGTTTGACTGGGGCTAGCCAGGCGCTTCCGGCGGGATCGGCCTTGACGGTTTGCATGACCGGGTTGTAGATCTCAATCGCGTCGCCGGCCATGACGCCCAGCAGGTCGTGTTCGTCGTCATCGGTCAGCAGATCACCGGTCAAGACAGCGGTCCGGTCCGTGGCAATGGTCAAGCGCCCGCCGGCGAGACGGCCCTCAAGCCAGACGTTGCCGATGCCGTCCGCCTTGTCCTTGTGGCTCATGGCCAGTTCCTCGGTGTATTGGGCCCCGGGGCTGGGTGCGGCTCCAGTGTAAGAACCCAGGGGGAGTTCCCGGCCGGGTTCGCCGCCTATGGCACCGGCTTTGATCTTTCCTGGCGTGACGCCTTCAGCGGTGTCAACGAAGATCATTGAGTCGATGGGAATGTCAACGGTCGCTCCGGCCGCACTCCGCAGCTCCGCCAGCGTGCCGCAATTGTCGCGTTGAGTGGTGGTCTCTTTAGACCAGACCGTCATTTTGTCGCCTTTGAGGATGATCCGGGTGGGTCCCTGGTAGAGGCAGCCCACGCCGCCAACGGCTTTAGCTTTGGCGGATCCGACTGCGGGAAGCTGGAGCACCTCCCGGTACTGCGGCGCCGGACCCATCCAATCGGCGTAACCGCCGGTTTGGAGGCACCTATTCCAACTAACGGGGTTGTTGGGATTTGACTCTTTGCAGGACGGTACCGCAGTGGTGAACTGGCCGTTGATGTGGGCGCCCGTTGCGAAGAACGTGTCATTCGAGTGGATTGGCCCGTTGAAGGTGAATACATCTGGCCAGTAACCGATAATGCAACTCACCCGATGACCGTTGCTCCAATAATCCTTGGGCGGATTGGTCGAGCCTGGGTCCCAGGGTGGGGACTGCCAGATATAGGGTAGGTCTGAGCCCACCGACCAGCCGCCGCCGCAGGCCTGCGAGGTGAGGATCCCTTCCTCGGGGTAGGCGCCGTCGAGGTTGTAGGCGCTGTAATCCAGCGGATCACCCTGGCCGTAGTTGGAGAAGTACAGCCACATGGTTGTCATCTCCCTGGTCAGACGAGCCTCGATAGACCGATACACGTCATGTGACCGCCCGGTGGAGACAACCACGAAACTAGCTGCCATATCTTCGCGTTCGGTAATCGCATAATGATAGAACTGGTAGTCGCCGCCTTCCGCGCCGCCCAGTGTCTGCCAACCGGCTTTCTTGTCTGGCGCCCAGCCACAGTCATGCGCAAAGACATCACCTTCGGCGGCCGGTCCGCCTGCCGCTCCCTTCTGGCAGTACCCGTTCGGGTCATCTTTGGTGGCTTCGACACTGTCCAGGTAGGTGGGGTCTACGCGCAACTCAGTCAGGATGTCGCTGATCCCGGACTGCGCCGCGGACAAGGCCAATTCGGAGTCCTGGTCATAACGCGAGTACTTAGTGGAAGCGGACATCAACCCTAGCGAACCCAGTGTGATCACCAGAGTCAAAGACATACCCATCAGGACCGCGACCATCGTCATGCCTTCGTCGTTGTGGTCTTTGGGGGGTGTGGCGTGTGGGTGTTTCATGGTGTGGTCAATTCGGTGGTGGTGTGTTTGCCGGGTTGGAGGGTGATTGAGATGGCGTTGGTGTTGGTGGGGCCGGACCAGATGTTCCAGATGCCTGGGTAGAGGTGGTTGAAGGTGGCGGTGTTGGTGTTGGGGTTTATTGGGATGGTGGTGGCGGCGCCGGCGCCGCCGCTGGTGGGCCAGGCGGTGATGGTGGTTGTGGGTGTGGGGTTGGTGATGGTGACGGTGAGGGTGGCGGCTGGTTCGTAGTCTGTGATGTTGATGGTGCGGGTGGTGTTGGGCATGATGTCGGCGATGGTGTTGGTTTCGTGGGGGTTGGAGGCTAGGTTGACGTAGGTTTGGCCGGAGGTGTGGCCGGTGATTGTTAGTTCGTAGGTGCCGCCGGTGGTTGGTGGGGTTAGGAGGAATAGGGCGCAGCCTTTGTTGTCGGTGATGGCGGTGGTGGTGGTTTGGGGGCCGGTGAGTTGGAGTTCGGTGCCGGGGCGTTGGGGGGTTGGTCCGGTGGTTCCGGTGATGTTGATTCCGAGGAGTGCTTGGTTGGGGTTTAGGCCGGTGTCGGAGTTGCGGTTGGGGGGGAAGAGTTGGCTGGCGGTGTGGGGTTTTTCGGTTCCCATGCCTTGCCAGGTGATGGTTACTTGGACGAGGGTGGCTAGGCGTTTGATGTTGTTGGGGGTGGCTCCTTGGCAGGGGGTGCCGGAGCCGATGGATTGGGGTTGGGTGTGGCGTGTGATGGCGAATTTTTGGCCGTCGATTTGGAAGGGCCATTGGGGGTCGCCGGAGTTGAGTTGTGGGGTGAGGTGGGGGTTGAGGGTGTTTTGGGGGTTGAGGAGGGTGTTGGCGCCGGTGGGGGAGTTGGTGATGGTTTCGGCTGTTAGGTCTAGTTCGCGTTGGGCTAGTCCGGCGGCGGTGATGCGGGCGCGGTTGTTGGCGCTGGTGGTTGTGCCTTGGGCTACTACGAGGGTGGTGGCGATGGTGAAGATGGATAGGAGTACGACTGATAGGACGACTTCGAGGAGTGAGGCTCCGTGGTCTGGTGGTGGTGCGGGAAGGGAGTGGTGGGTTGTCGGTGTTGGGTGACCATGCGGAACTGGGCACGCGGGATGGCTGGGCGGCACGGGGCGGCTGCGTGTCGGGAAGATGGGGACGGGGGAGTGACGGACGGGCTCGTTACACGCGTTTCTGTGGACTGGCCACAACATGGAAGTTGCCTTTCATGGTTGGAAAGCTCTTTCATACAACGTGGACAGGCGCCAGCGTAACTAGCTCTTTGGCCGCGAGTGCGGGAACGTGCGAGGTTTCAGGGTAGTAATGCTTCGTCGGCGCAGTAACGTTTTGGATACTGACGCCCGGAGGCTCCGCTGCCCGACGCCGCCGGGCCGGGCGGTCGCCTGTCCTCACCTGCCGCTTGAGTTGGGAAAGTGGCCCGTCGCTCAGTCCGGGCGGGCGGCGTAGCCTCAGAATCCGGTCAATATAACGGACGTATCCTCTGTTGGGGTTGGGCCGCAGAAGGTGTGGTTGGTTTTGGTGGGTTTTCGGTAGGAGTACTTGTACGGGGGACTGACGTGGTTGTTGGTGCGGGGTTAATGTGGGCTCTTGTCAATAGGGCTCGCCCCCGCACGAGGGCGGGTCGGGTAGGTAACCGCGATCTGTGAGGGACAACATGCGAACTGGTGGTGTGGGTGTATCGGAGTGGGTCGCAGACCCCGGCGAGCTCGGGGACCTCGGCGGTTGCGGGGGTGGATGGCGGCCGTGGCAGTTCGGATGGAGATGGGGCGGTTACGTTGACGCTGGATGGCCACCTGGAGACGGAGGTGTCGTTTCCACGAGATCTTGGGTTCGAGCTTCGAGTCACGACGACGCCGACGGTGGGATCGCGATGGTGCCGGTGTTGGTGTCGTTTTCGATTGTGCTGGTGATGGTGCTGGGGTCGCTCTCGTTCGTGTCAGCTTCGACTAAGTATTCGCGGTCGGCGCAGGATGTGGATTTGGCTTTGGAGGCGGCCGAGTCCGGTGTGAATGATCTGTTGGCTCAACTGCGGGTTGATCCGAACTACGTTGATCATGTCACCGCAGATGATGGATACTGCGTGAATGAGGCTGTTGGGGGGCCGGCCGCGGAGGGGGATGTGTTCGCGGCGGACTGCGGCTGGGGAGAAGGGCCAGCGAAGTACAAGCTCTTGTCTGGTGGCCAGGAGTACCACTACGCGGTTGTTTCTAGCTCTGAGCTGGCTCAGTCGATTGTGGTTGTTTCGACTGGCCGGTCAAACGATGTTTATCGGTCCATCAAAGTCCGTATCAGCCGTGAGCTGACCACGAACTGGTTGTATATGAACGACTATTCGATAGCGGATCCGACTGACATAGAAGGCTGGGCCAGCTTCACGGACTACGGGTACCTTCCTGATGCTACTTCTGAGGAGTGTGGGGCTGGGTATGTGCCGGGAGCACCGAAACCATATTACGCCTGGGACGCCAGTCCGTTTGTTCCGGCCAGCGAAGGGAAAACCAGACTGTTTGAGGCCTTTCATGTGGTGGACTACTTGTGCATGCAAGCCGGGTGGTCCGGTAACGTCAACGACTATAGCTCGATTGGTCTGGACGGCCCGGTTCATACAAATGACGTGATCGTCGGGCTTGGAGCGAAGATTTCCGGGCCTTTTACTTCTTCGTTGCCGAGGTGTAAGGAGGTGGACCCTGAGAACAGGGCTACCTGGAATCTGTGTACAACCTCCTGGCTGCTTGATCCTAATGATTCCAACATGAGTGTGGGGAGTATTGGTTGGCGGGGTGGGGCTCCTAGTTGGCGTGAACCGTTGGAGTTCCCGACAACTCAGAAGCCGAAGCAGATGGCGTTTGATGATGGGGTGGGTTGTGCGTATCGCGGCCCAACACGGATAGTGTTGCAGGGCGAGTCGATGCGAGTGTGGTCGAAGGGGACCACGGACTACCGGGATGGCTGCGGTGCGATCGCTGAGTTGGAGTCTGACGCGGGGGCGGTTGCGACTATTCCGACGGATGGGTTGATCTTTGTTGATGCGATGGAGGGTGTGGTTCCGGAGAGGATCCGGGCTGGGGAGATTGGGGATGGGTTGCCTCTGGGGACGTACACGGGTGAGGCGCCATCAGCTGGGGCTGAGTTCAAGGAAGAGATCGCGATGGCGCAGCCGGAGAAGATGGCTGGGCTTGGTAACGTCTGGATCGAGGGTGAGTTTGGGGGCAAGAATCTGACAGTCGTGGCGGACCGGGGTGTCGTCGTAACTGGTGACATTGTCGCCACCCCCGATTCGGGTGCGCTGATCGGTTTGATGGCTGGTGAACGGGTAGAGCTTTTCAACCCGGTTATGCAGACTGTGAAGGCGAACGCGACCGGTACGGCTTGGGGTGCGCCGGTGTGGGAGTCTGGTGTCCCGCCTTCCTCCTTCCAGTACGTTGACCAGGGTGTATGGCCGAGCGATTACAAGGGCGGTGAGCGTGAGGTTTACTTGGACACTGCGATATATTCTGCGAAAGCGTCGTTCACGGTCCAAAGCCTCGATCCCCTGGTTGCAGGACGGAGCATTGGCATGATCCGCGTTCATGGCTCCGTATTCGAACGCTTCAACGGTGCCACAGCGAACCCGCAGCACGGCGGGTACGGGATTGATTGGACTTACAATTCTGCCTTGACCAAGGACGAGCCCCTGTTGTTCCCGGCCATTGAGAACGGCGACTGGGTGATCGTTTGGGAAGAGAAAGCCGACCCGATCACAGAAGTCAAGATGTAAGACGGTGCCGCCCCAAGATCCGGCTCGAGGATCGCGGCGGACGCGTCAGGACTCGCCGAGACACACCAGGACACGCCAGGAGGCTAGCACCCATCACCGGAAATCAGGTGCATCGGGCGCGCTTGGCTGGGGTTTGGGCTGGTGTCGAGGCCGCGGTTGGGCGGAAGAGCTGGGTAGGGACCTGAGGGCGTTGGGCGGCCAGGCGGCACTGGGCGTGTGGGGCGGCGGGGCAGTACAGGACGACTCCGCGTCAGATAGACCGGGGCGGGGCCGCTGGAAGTGGGAGTATGTCCGGGGACAGGATGCGCCTTGTTTAGTCCGTGTTTGAATATTGCGCGCAACGGCTTAGCCTCTTTCGTCCAAATGGCAGGAATGGTTTATATAACGTGGACAAGCGCCAGCGTAGCCAGCTTTCGGTCGTGAAAGGCGGGACCTGCGGCGACTCAAGGCAGTAACGCCCGCGAGCGCGGCGAGGTCAGGGCCCTAAGGGGCACTCGACCAGGCGGCGGGCGGGGCTGAGGCCCAGATCAACGGCATTAGCCGGGCACGGCGGAACGGCCGGGAACGCAAAATTCGTCGCCTGTTAACCTTCTGTTTACCCTTTCCTCCCCGTCAGTTAGTCCCGCCGGCCTAGCGTCATTACTTGAAATGCGCAAGACCAGATTAAGAAATGAGGGCCTAATGATAGGCAGAATGACGAAGGTGGCCGCCACAGCCACCGCCGCCGGGATGATCCTGGCAGCCTTGGCCGGATGTGCCGCTAATGAGGAAACACCAGGTGACGGCAAGGGCTCCGGGTCCCCGGCGGCCAAGCTGAGCGGGACGATCGACGGTGCGGGCGCGTCCTCGCAGAGTGCCGCGCAGGAAGCCTGGCGGGGCGGATTCGCCAAGCTCCAGAGCGATGTGGTGATCAATTACGACCCGACCGGCTCGGGCACCGGGCGTGAGCAGTTCACCGAAGGGGGAGTGGCCTTTGTGGGTACCGACGCTCCGTTCAGCTTGGATGACGTGGCAGCGGGATTCGGGTCCTGCGCGGACGGCTCCGGACTGGTCGAAGTCCCGGTCTACATCTCCCCAATCGTGGTGGCGTTCAACTTGGACGGGATCACCGAACTGAACCTGGCGCCCAAGACCATAGCGGACATCTTCCTCGGCAAGATCGCCAAATGGAATGACCCAGCGATCACAGCGGACAACCCCGGTGTGAACCTCCCGGACACGAACGTCGCCGCTGTACACCGTGCCGACAAGTCCGGCACCACCGAGAACTTCACCGATTGGTTGGCGGCCAACGCTAAGGACGCCTGGCCGCATGAGCCAGCCGAGGAATGGCCAGTTTCCGGCGGCGAAGCGGCGGAAAAGACCCAGGGCGTGGTCGCTACGGTCACTTCTACCCCAGGGGCGGTCGGGTACGTGGACGCTGGGCAGGCCTCCGGCCTGGGCTGGGCGGCTATCAAAGTTGGTGGTGCGTGGGTCAGTGCCTCGCCGGAAGGAGCCGCGAAGGCCGTTGGCGAATCTTCTCTCCAAGAAGGACGGGCGGACACTGACGTGGTTTATGACCTGAACCGCACCACTGAAGCTGCTGGAGCCTATCCGTTGATCCTGGTCAGCTACCTGGGAGCCTGCGAGAAATACAAGGATGCGGAGCAAGGCAAACTAGTGGCCGGCTACTTCCAATACGTCACTTCTGAAGACGGCCAGGCGGCGGCTGCCGCGAACGCCGGTTCTGCCCCGCTCACCTCGGAAGAGGGACTGAGCGCGAAGGTCAGTTCGGCGGTAGCCAGCATTGGTTGAGACCGCCCCAGGCCCCGGCCGGGTCCGCGCCACCTCGGCGGGCCCGGCCACTCGGGTTGCCTTCGGGGAACGGGTCTTCGCTGGATCAGTCAGGGGCGCCGCGGTGGCGGTGCTGGCGGTGCTGGCTGGAGTATTGATCTTCCTGGCAGTGGAGGGCGGCCCGGCGGTCTTCTACAAGCAGGGCGCCCTGCCCGCCCATGCCACCAGCTTTTGGCAATTGGCCGGGCCGCTGGCGTTCGGCTCGTTGTGGGTGGCCGTGATCGCGCTGGCCTTCGCCGCCCCGCCCGCCATTGGCGTAGCCCTGGCCGCCACGGTATACGCCCCCAACCAGCGCTTTGGCCGCCTTCTGGCCGCAGTCCTGGACCTGCTGGCTGCCGTGCCGTCAGTTGTCTTCGGCTTGTGGGGTTTGATGATCCTGGCGCCGTTGATGGGACCAGTGGACGCTTGGTTGGGCCGCTATCTGCCCTGGTTGCCGTTCTTCGCTGGGCCTCCCTCGCCAACTGGCCGCACGGTACTAACCGCCGGGCTGGTGGTGGCGGTGATGATCCTGCCAATCATGGCGGCGATGTGCCGGGAAACCTTCGCGCTTACGCCCACCACACTCATGGAAGCTGGCCTGGCCTTGGGCGCGACCCGTTGGGAAATGGTCCGCTGGGCCGTCCTGCCGGGGGCGCGCTCCGGGATGGTGGCTGGCGCCATGCTTGGGTTTGGCAGAGCGTTGGGAGAGACAATGGCCGTCGCCATGGTCCTCAGTCCCACGCCATTTCTGGTGTCGGTGAACGTCATATCATCAGACAACCCGGCCACCATCGCCGCGTTCATCGCCTCGACGTTCCCAGAATCGCGCGGCAAACAAGTCGGCGCGCTAATTGGGCTGGGTTTGGTGCTGTTCGGTGTGTCGTTGCTGATCTCGGTGATTGGGCGCCGGATTGGACGCAAGGCGGTGCCGGCGTGAGCGTAACGGCTTTGCCTATGGGGGGCGGCCACACGGGACCGGGCAGCGATTTCGCCGCCGATGCCGCCGTCCCACCGATGCTCAAGACGTCGGGTCCCAGCCTGTGGCGCCGAGCCAAGAACCGTCTGGCGGCGGTGGCCGTAGTGGCGGCCGTCGCCGTCACCGCCATCCCGCTGGTGTCGATGATCTGGACGGCGGTGGCGCGCGGGTCGCAACGCCTGGACCTGGCTCTATTCACGAATTCGATGTACGGCGTGGTGGGCCAGGGCGGAGGCCTGTTGCACGCGTTGACCGGCACCGTTCTGATCACTGCGGCGACGGCCACCATCTCGGTGCCGCTGGGGCTGGCGGCGGCCATCTATTTAACAGAGTACGGGCGCGGCCAACTGGCGGCGCTGACGCGGCGGGCGGTGGATGTCATGGTGTCCATCCCGTCGATCGTGGCTGGGCTGGCGGCCTACGCGTTGTTCTCCATGATTCTGGGGCCAGGGACGCGTTCTGGTTTAGCTGGGGCCGTGGCGCTGTCGATCATCATGGTGCCGGTGGTGGTGCGTTCGTCAGAAGAAGTCCTGGCTATGGTGCCGGGTGACCTGCGTGAGGCGGGTCTCGCTTTGGGCGCTCCAAGATACCGAGTGATCAGGCGGATCGTGTTGCCAACAGCACTGCCAGGGCTGACCTCAGGGGCAGTGCTGGGCGTGGCGCGGATCATCGGCGAGACAGCGCCGCTGCTATTGGTGGCCGGGTTTACGGACGCCATGAACTACAACCTGGCGGATGGCCGGATGGCCACTTTGCCAGTCTTCATCTACTCGCAGTGGTCCTCGAAGGGTCTGGACGCCGCGGCCTACGATCAGCGTGCATGGGCGGGAGCCCTGGTGTTGATGGCGTTGGTCGTGGTGCTGCAGGTGCTGGCGCGGGCGCTGCCGCCACAAATCGCCAAACTAAGGAGAAACCGATGACCGCCACAGCGCCTATACCGACCGCCACCCCTTCGCTGGGGCTGGCAGCCCTGCCGATTGACCCGGACCAACGAAAGGGTGCCCTGGGCCAAATTTCGCTGCGCGGCGTCAACTGCTATTACGGATCGCACCTGGCGGTGGCGGATGTATCGCTGGAGATTCCACCCCGGGCCGTGACGGCATTCATCGGGCCATCCGGGTGCGGCAAGTCGACACTGCTGCGGGCCATCAACCGGCTGCATGAAGTGATCCTTGGCGCCCGCGCTGACGGCTCAATCACTCTGGATGGGGCCAACTTGTATGGCAACGGCGTGGACCCAGTGGCGGTCCGCTCCAGGGTGGGGATGGTTTTCCAGAAAGCCAATCCTTTCCCGGCCATGTCGATCCGGGACAACGTGTTGGCGGGGTTGATCATCCGGGGCCAGCGCCGCGGTTCCAAGGTTGGCGATGACCTGGTGGAGAGTTGCCTGCGCCGGGCGCATCTGTGGGACGAGGTGAAGGACCGGTTGCGCAAACCGGGCGGGTCGTTGTCCGGCGGGCAACAGCAGCGACTATGCATAGCGCGGGCGGTTGCGGTCCGTCCGGAGGTGCTGCTGATGGACGAACCATGTTCCGCCCTCGACCCGATCTCCACGCTGGCGATTGAGGAATTGATGCGGGAATTGGCCCGTGACTACACGGTGGTCGTGGTGACACACAACATGGCCCAGGCCGGAAGAGTCTCAGACCGGACCGCGTTCTTTTCCGTTTCTGGCGCCGGCCAGCCTGGGCGCCTGATTGAGGCCGGGCCAACGGCTGACCTGTTTTCCGCTCCGAAGGTGCCCGCGACCAGGGATTACATTGACGGACGGTTTGGCTGAGCGATGACTCCCGAGGCCGGGGCCCGCCAGGGGCCGGCCCTACCCCCAATGCGACAGTAGAGTGGACAGCGTGCCGGTGGCCATGGAATGGGTGGCCGGGGGCGCCTTGGGCGCTACCCTGGCCCTGGTCACCACCCCAATCTGGTCCTGGCTGTTCCGCCGGACGCCGGAAGGTGATCGCTGGGAACGCCGCGAAGCGCCGCTCCCGGAATTGGCTCGTGACCTGGCTGGCTCCTACGGCGGTTACGCCATGGTGCTGACCCGCTCACACAAGGTGGTCTACACCACCGCTCAAGCTGAGACTCTGCCAGTGTATGAGGGCACCAAGCTGATCCACTCAGGCTTGTTGGAACTGGCGGAGAACGCTTGGAACGAAGACGAGATGCAGTCCCGGCGCCTGTCCTTCACGGACCTTGGACCGGTTGCCGATGCCGAGGTCAGAGCCACGCGACTGGCTGACAGTTACATCCTGCTAACGGTCACCGACCTGACGCAAACCATGCGGGCCCGCCAGATCCGTCACGATTTCATCGCCAACATTGGCCACGAACTACGTACGCCTGTAACGGCGGTGGAGTTAATCGGATCCGCTCTGGAGGCCGGAGCCGAAGACCCGGAAATGGTCCGCCATTTCGCCCGGCGGTTGAGTCAGGAATCGCACCGCTTGGCGCGGCTAACTGAAGACATGATGGCCTTGGCCAAAGCCCAGGATCAAGATTCAAGCCGCTTCGGTGAGGTGAACGTTCTGGACGTAATTCAAGAGGCGGCCGGGCGGCATCGGACAACTTCTGAGGAGGCCTCAATCGGGGTAAGAGTGCAGGCCAGCCCGGGGCTGACGGTCTTTGGTGACAAAGAGGCCTTGGTGACCGCTATCGACAACCTGGTGGCCAACGCGGTCGCTTATTCGCCGCCGGGATCCGAGGTGTTGGTCAGCGCGACCTTGAAGTCCGGTGAGGTCGCCATAGCGGTGGTGGACCAAGGGATTGGGATTGAGGCGCCGGATCAAGAGCGGGTCTTTGAACGCTTTTACCGGACTGACCAGGCCCGCTCGCGGCGCACCGGCGGCACCGGTCTGGGGCTGGCGATTGTTCGCAACACCGTGTCCGGTCATGGCGGTAGAGTGACGGTCCAGTCTGAGGTTGGCCGCGGTTCGGCCTTCACCGTTTGGCTGCCGCGACGCATTCTGGGGGATAGCGCATGACTGATCTGTTGTTGGTTGAGGATGACGAGACTCAACGGGAGGCGTTGACCTTCCTGCTGGGCCGGGAGGGCTATGAAGTGCGGGGCGCTCCTGACGGTGCCGCGGCCTTGGCGGAGTTTAAAGCCCGTGAACCGGAGTTGATCTTGCTGGACTTGATGATCCCATCCGTGCCAGGAACTGAGGTTTGTCGCCGTGTCCGGCTGAGTTCGGACGTGCCAATCATCATGCTGACCGCCAAGAGTGACGAGGCGGACATAGTTCTGGGTCTGGAATTGGGGGCTGATGACTATGTCACTAAGCCGTACTCGACCCTGGAACTGTTGGCCCGCTGCCGGCGGGCCTTGCGCCGCCACCGCGCCACCGCTTTGGACAGCGGTTCATCCGGGGAGGCCGGAGTCATAGAGGTCAACGGTGTGCGGCTGGATCCGGAGCGACACCGAGTGTGGGTGGAAGACCAGGAGGTGACTCTGCCGCTGCGGGAGTTTTCCCTGCTGGAACAGCTAATGACTCATGCCGGGCGGGTCTTGACTCGCTCGCAGTTGCTGGAACGGGTCTGGGGGGCAGATTTCTTTGGCGACACCAAGACTCTGGATGTTCATGTCCGCCGGGTCCGGTCCCGCATAGAGGCGGATCCGGCCAATCCCATCCGTCTGGTCACCTTGCGCGGGCTAGGCTACCGCTTTGAGGAGCCGTAAGAGGCGCGCGCTTTCCCTTCCCAGGGCCCGCGGTTGGCCGCGTGGCCTGGCAATGGTGCGGCCGGCGGGCCCGCTAGGATAGGCCCCAAGCTAAAACAAGAATGGCTTTAGGGCGGATAGGGGTGAGCGTGGATCCATTCGATCTGGGAATGGATAGTAATGACTTGCCGTTGCCAATGGCCCATCCGGCCGCGCCCTGGCCGTCTTATACGGTTATCGCGCTGAGTGTTGTTGGATGTGGCTCGGCGGCGGTCTGGCGGGAGTTTTGGCCCGCCGTCGTTACCTATGGCGTGCTGCTAATTGGGGGCTGTGGCCTGTTGTTTTACCGCCGGCAATTGCAGATCGCCGCGACCCGCCGGGCTGGTGGTGCGGGATTTGTGTCGATTTCCAACCTGGACCGGGTGGCCCTGATGGCCCTGGTGGCGGCCTGTTTGATCAACGGGATTGTGATCGCCATGGAAGTGGCCCGTTGGGAGTGGGGCGCGTGACCCGGGCCGTGCGGCGGATGGTCACGGTCGCCATGACCATCGGTGCCGCGTGTTTGACCGCCGCCGTGGCGGTGCCCGTCGCGGTCGAGCCCATCGCGGCTGGGATTGCCTCGCCTGGCGCGCTGGCCCCGGCGGGGCGCCAGGAGGCATCCAACTATCTGGCCGGCTGCGCGCAGTCGGGATCGACCCTGAGCGCGCTGTTTGTGCTGGACCAGTCCGGATCCTTGTCGGCAACTGATCCCCAGGGCATCCGCTACGACGCGTTGCGAATAGCACTTGAGCAGTTGGCCAAAATGAGGCCGGCCAGCGAAAAGGAACTGGCAGTGGAGGCGGCGGTGGCCGCATTCGACCACCAGTATTCCAAGGCCCGGTCGGTCGCCCGCTGGACTCGGCTGGACTTAGGCGCGTTTGACGGCGACACGGTTCGTCAGGCAGATGCGATCGACCAGATGATGCGGACTACCGAAGAGCGGACTTTCCCTCAAGGCGGCACTGATTTCGAAGCTGCGCTGGAAGGGGCGGCGTCAGACATGGAGGACCGTGGTGGTCGGGGAACCTGCCGAGTCGTGTTCTGGTTCACGGACGGTTCCTTTGAATCCGCGACCGATTCGGTCCCCGCGGCTCGGGAGCGGATGTGCCGCCCGGATGGCTTGCTTGACCAGATCCGGCGGGCGGGGATCGTAGTAGTTGGCATCCAGCTAGCGGACAACTCAGCGGATTTGCTGCCCATGTCGGAAGGCGAGGGTGACGGCGTGACCTGCGGGACCGCGCCCATCCCTTCCGATTGGGCGCCGGGTATGTACATCCGGGCGGATGACCCGGCGGCGCTTAAACGTATCTTCGGGTCCGTGGTGGATATAGTGCAAGGCTGTTCGCCAGCTGACGCGGAATCCAAGCTGATTGACCCCGGTGTGCGGCGCTTCAGGGCCACAGTGGAAACCCCAAGCAAGGTGAGAGCAGCGCGCCTGGACGCGCCGGATGGCACCGTCATCAACGCTCCGGCCAGCGGAACCACCGAAGCGGACGGCTACCAGGTGTCAGTCCAAAGCGATGAGAACTATGCCGCCTACGAGGTCACTTTGCCGGAGGGGAAGGGAGCGGGCGCTTGGTCCTTGACCACTGACCCGGTGACGACCGCCAAAGATATGAGCCTCTGTGTTTTCCACGATCTGCACCTCGAAATGGCTGATCCAGACCAGCCGATCCCGGCCGGCATCAGCGCCCAGATCCGCGTGAAGGCTGTCGATTCCGCTGGTGGCGAGGCTGACCTGGGGGTCTTCGCCAGCGCCGCGGTTGGATCGGCGGCGGTTGGACCAGACGGCAATATCCGGCAGAGTTCAGCGGTCATCGCCAACGGCGGCATAGACGTGACCCTTGATTCGGACATGACCGACGCCAGGATCGAATTGTCCGTCACGGTCGATCCAGTCACCGAATCCGGGATAGCTTTGGCGCCCATCACGGCCCGGCTGCCGCTGGTTCTGACGTTGCCGAAAGAGTTCCCGTCCATCAGCCCGGTCGATGAATTGGAGTTAGGCACGGCGGTTAAGGTCGATCCCACTTCCGCCAAGCTGGAATTGACCGGGTCAACTGAGGGCCCCACCAAGATCTGTTTCGGTCCCTTCGCGTCTGTCACCGTGCCAGAGGAGGCTGCCGGTACGGTGCCGGAGATCTCCGAGACCTGCGTTGACCTGAAGACTGGCGAGTCAAAGCAGGTGAAGGTGACAGTGCATCCGGTCGCGCCGGCCGAGGGGGCCGGTTCCGCCGAGCTGCCGGTCACTCTGTACAGCGCGGACACCGAGCTGCGCCCCACCCAAGAGGCCAGTTTCGCCATACCGGTGGTTTGGCGGTTCGGGGATCCATTGAATGCCCCCGTCATGCTGGCGGTGATTGTGGTGGTGGCGCTGATTTCGATTCTCCTGCCGCTGGTCGCCATGGGTTTGGCCAACGTGGTGTCCGCCAAGTTCGACACCAAGGGCCTGCAGGCTGGCCAGATCGCGGTCTTGGTTGGGGATGGAGTCATGCGGCGCCCGGGTGCGCCGGCGGATGGCACCGACCGGGTAATTGATGTTTACCGTGACCGTGACAGTGGTGTCCAGCCGCGCAACGCCCGCCGGTTCAACCTGTTCGGAGTTGATTTCCGGGCTAAAGGCACGCTCAACCCGTTTGGCGCGCCGCGTTTCACGGCCACTGCCCCGGCCGGGTCGCGGATCATGTCTTCAGTCGGTTTCCCCATCCCCGGTGACCGGGCAGCCGCGGTCAGCCCCGGGCTCGGCTTTGTGACGTTGATCGTGGTGTCCGATGCCGCCTTGGCCGGCACCGCCCGTGAGGTCCAGGCGACGTTGATCTTCCTGTTACGAGACACCGCGGCGTTCACGGACGGCACCCTGGCGGACCGCTTGACGAATAAGGCCATGACCTGGGAAAGAATCGACGAGTGGCGGCCAGATCCGGCTGATCGCACTGATTTGGCGGACCCGGGGAGCGGACCCGGAGCGGGCTCTGGGCGGCGCCCGGAGTCTGGTCTTGACGCCGACTTCGGTATTGGTAATGGCCCAGGAAGTGGCGGCCCGGGCGGCTACTCACGACCGTCAAACGACGACCCATATTTCAATTGAAAGGACCTTTGCTATGTCGCTTAATCCGTTTGTCTTTGTTGGTGTTGGTGGAACCGGCGGTAAGACCCTCGGGGTGATCAGACAGACCCTGTCTGATCTGTTGGAACGAATCGGCTGGCAGGACGGCTGGCCGAGGGGCTGGCAGTTCCTGTATATAGATGTGCCAGCGGATCCGGACGCCCAGTCCGAGCACATTCCGTATTCCATCCCCCGGACGCAGTACGTGGCACTGACTGACCGCAAGTCAACCTATTCGGCCTACTCTTCGGGGATTGACCAGCGGCTGGAACGCACCGCTCCGGATGAGGCGCAGCGCTACTCTGCTTGGCATTGCTGGGAGCCGTATCCGGCGAGTTCCGTCAAGGTGAATGTTGTCAACGGCGCCGGCCAGTACCGCGCGATCGGGCGGGTCTGCGTGCTGGCGGAACTCAAACGTGTGGACGCGGCAGTAGCCAGTGCCCTGGACGCCGCCACCAACGCTGAGGCTGCCCCAGAATTGCTCCGTGTTCAGCAAATGATGGGCGAGGGCGAAGCGGCGGTGACAGATCCCAAGCCAGTGGTGTTCGTGGTTGGGTCCGTGGCGGGCGGTTCTGGTTCCGGCATGGCGTTGGACGTATGTGACGTGCTGCGGTCCCGTGGAATCAATGAGATCAACACGGTCCTGTTCACGCCAGAGGTGTTTGAGAAGCCTGATGGGTCGATCGATCCGGGGGTGGCTCCCAACACGTTCATGGCTCTGACCGAGGTGGTCAACGCCATGTGGACAACTGCCCAGGCCGACGCCCCGATTTCCCGTGATTTGATGTTCAAGAGTGGCGGCGTCAGTTACCCAGTTGGGCACGGTGGCCCCTCCACGGTGTTCCTGGTGGGGCGGCGCAATGGAGCGGTCACCTTCGCCAGCGCCTGGGACGTCTATAAGATCGTTGGGCGCTCGCTGGCGGAACTGGCCCTGGATGAGGCCCTGACTCGCGACGTGATCGCCTACGACGTGGCTAACGCGCAGGCCGTGGCGGCCGGCGGGCATGATGGGCTGGAGTTGTCTTCTCCCCGCAGTCAGGCCCGTGACCTGGCGGTCTTCCGGTCGATGGGCTTTTCGCGCCTGTCGGTTGGACGGGAAAACTTTGAGAAATATGCCCTCGACCGGCTAGCGCGGGCGGTGACCTTGCGGCTGTTGGATGCTCACCTCTTGCGCCGCCAGCCGGGCTCTAATCTGTCGGATGAGGAACTGCTGGCCAACGCTGTGGAAGATGCCTGGGGCGGCTTCCTAATGGCCTCGCGAATTGATGAACTGAACCGCGCCAACGAGGTCACTGATCGTTTGCGGACTCTTGATAGCCCTGAGGTGGAGGCGGTCCAACGTGAGTTGCGCGGCAAGGCCCGGGACGCCATCGGGAAGGTGGCTGTAAAAGGAAAGGTCAAGGCCGCTGACGCGGGCGCGGCCGTTTACCAGGAGGTCCACCTGGCGCGGGAAGCGGTGTTAGGCGCTGGTCTGCGGGCGTTGGAACCGCGGGCCCGGGAGTTCCAGACCGGTATCCAGGAACACCTGGCTCTCGTGATCGCGGAACGGATCGCGGAAGATGGCCTGCCAGTGACGGCGGCACTGCTGAAACGGCTGATTGACCGGTCCTATGAGGCCGTCAACTCGTTGCAAGCGGACGTTACGGAAGCGATGCAGCGAGAGGCGGAGACGCTGCGCAGTTTGGCGGTCGGCAAGCCGGCCACTGCGGTGTCCTTCCCGCTCGACGCGACCGATGAAGTGGAGAGCCTGTTGCGCCAGGGCCAGCGGGCGACCGGCCGGGCGTTGCAAGCTCAATATCACGATGCCGCCCGGGCCATCTTGGAGGACCTCATCAAGAACCTTCTGCTGCCATGGCAGCGGGCGGTGGTGGACGCGGACGCGCTGCTGCGGCGAGAGGCCCGGCCAGTCAACCTGGACAGCGTCCTTGACATTTGGCCGACTGGTGATGTTCCAGGTGAGAGCGCTAATGTGCCGGACTACATCAGGCCGTCCAAGGTTGAATTCTTGCTGGATGATGTGGACCGTTTCCCGGAGAATTTCCAGGCGGTAATGGAGCGTTCGGTGGCTGGAGTCAAGGGTGGTACGGCCATTCAGCTAGCGATCCGCGAAGTGGCTTCTGGGATCAATTTGGGTAAGCAGGCGTCCGCCCGGACTAAACCGGTCGTCACCTATGCCATGGTCTGGAGTCCGCAATGGGAACTGGCCCGGTTGCCGCGGCATGCCAAGTCCACGGCCCAGGTGGAACTCAGTTTGACCTTGAAGGACATCCGTGCCCGAGCCCACGATTGGCTCTGGGATGACGAGAAATTCTGCGGCACTTACCTCCGGACCACTCTCAACCAGTATCTGACCGATCCGTTGGCGTCCGGCGCTGAACGCGAAGACCGCAAGACTCGCACGATTGGTCAGTTCCAGGCCATGGTCCGGGCGTCTTTGCCGTTGATAGCGATTGATCCAGACATGGCTGGGAAGATTCACGGTCACGCCCAGCCGCCGTTCAACCTGCACATGACGGCCATGAACGTGCCGCGCGATCTGGCCGCGAAGCTGGAAGAAGTGGCGCACGCTTTACTCAATTCTCCTCAGCCGATCACAACCACGACCAACCCCAAGTCCGATGTCATGATGATGACGCTGTTGCGTGAGCCTTACCAGATGATGGCTATCGCTTCGATCATGGATCCGATTGTTGATCAATGGTCCAAACTGGCGTACGGCAAAGATTTCTGGACTTGGCGCCGTGCCCGGCCCCTGCCGGAGTGGGTGCCGTTGAGTCCTTTGGCTTTGGCTGATTTGGTGCGGGGATGGTTCATGGCCCGCCTGCGAGGTCAGGCCTACGCTTCGGGCGACCGCAAGAGCCTCTTCCTGGAGGTGGGTGGCCGGACCATGCCGTTGGCTAAAGACGGTATCCGGCCGGCTGCCGCCGAGGACCAAGTTGGAATGGTGGCGGAGGGTCTGGCGTTGGCCCAGTTGGAGGCTTTCCGGGAGCGTTCGTTGGAGGTGATCGAACCGTACCGGGAGTTGATCAAGCTGGGAGCGTCGTTGGACGATGACACTAACCCCCTGACAGCGTGGGTCCGGGAAGGTGGACCTACGGCCGCCGCTGAATACCGAGAATTGGGCGCTGACGTGACCACGGAGAGCGGCCGGCGGGAAGGGGCACTGGCCCTGGTGAAGGCTTGGACCGAGGCTTACGCCGAGGATGTGAAACACCTTGGGGATGTGGGGATCGCCCAACGCCATCCCAGTTTTGAGCTGAACGCTGAGATCATGCGGGCCTTGAACGACATCAAGGCTTGTTTGAGCAAGGCTGTTGGGGGGATCGCTTTCCGATGATCGTCGCCACGGTGGTGATCGCCCCCAGCGACATGGTGGACACGGCGATCGCTTGGGCCCGGCGGGGGCTGATCGCGGATTCGCTCTGGCTGCGGGCAGAGAATTTATCTGGCGTGGATTACGATTCGCCGAATGCCATCATGGTGACTCGTTTGCGGTACGGCGCTGAGCCTCATGAAGGCCCGCTGGCTTTGCAGTTGTCTGGGCTGGAGTCACTGGATGAAGCCCGGGTCGCGGCGGTTCGTTCCGCCGGCGACACGGATGCTGGGCGGCTTGAAGAACTCGCGGATTTGTTGCGGGAATTGCTGCCGCACGACATCATCCATTGGATCGACGTGGTGGTTCCGGAGCGCCGGACGGATGAGACGGTTACGCCGTTGGCCGGCGCTTGGGTCCAATTCCGGATTGACCCTTCTGACCGGCCCGCGCCGGACCGGTCAGACGCCGGCTGGGACTTGGGCTTGGCGGCGCCCTTGCACGTCACGCTGGCCTTGGCAGGAATATTGGGTGGCACCACCACCAAGCTGCCATGGGCCCGGCTGAACGCTTCCGGGTATCGGGTGGTGCGCGCGTTCAGCCGCTTGGTGGATGGCGGTACCGGGTTGCGCCAAGCCTCGCGTCAATTCGTGCATGAATTCTTGCCCACTACTCATGGCGCGGTGCTCCATCCGCATGCTTTCTTGGCGGCCACCGCGGCCCACCAAACCGAAGCTGTGGAGGCGGCATCGGTCTGGTTGGCTAACCAGGAAAACTACGCCCTGGTATACGTGCCCTTACCGCCGACCCCTTTCGCGGATTCTCCGCGGGCTGGATTTGGGCAGCACATGCGGCAATGCCTGAGATTTGTGCCGGTGGCACTGCGGTCCTTGTTCACCACTAGGCCGAATCCGGCCCGCTTGGGCAAACGGATCATGGAGGGATCCGACTTGGGCTACCACGTTGGACCCGAAACGGCCCGTTCCAGACGGTCGGCCGGGATTGTTGACTTTGGGGAGCTGGAGGCTCAGGCCATTGCTGAGTCTGGCCGGATGGCGACTGAAGCACGCACCCGCGATGGTGGCCGTCCGCCGGCGAGGGTCTGGGACCACTTGGCTCGCGTGGCGACCGCTCTGGTGGACGGAGGGGGCGGTGCTCCGCCGAAATGGCCGTCGCCGCAGCGTCACGGCCGGCGCCTGACTGTTCCGGCTCGGGCGGTCTCGCTTGGCACTTATACGCGGGTTTCTAGCCCAGTGCCAGAGATCGGTGCGGCGGTCAACTCGGCTGTGGCGGCGGTGGCGCTCAATGAGGCCCGCCGGCCGGGTGGCCCGCCCATCGCGGACGGTCAATCCGCCCCCCGGGCGAGATCGGCGGTGGCGCTATTGGCTGCACAGGCCAACCAGTCTGACGCCCACCGGCTGGCGCTGCAAGTGGCTGGTCTAGGGTCGGTGGCTCCACGGCATCAGCCAACCCTGTTCGACCGGGTGGAAGGAAGATTGCTGGGCGGCATGCTCCGGGCCCGGCTGGACGCCGAACGTTGGGAGCAGAACCTGCGGACCGGCGGGCTGGGCGGCGAGGCGCCCAGTTGGAAGCACGCCAGTGCCGCTGCCCGGTGGACGTTCTGGGTGGTCACGGTCGCGTTGGCGTTGACAGCCGTGTGGGTTTGGCGCCATCCAGCGGTGGTTTTGGTGGTGACGGGCTTCACGATTGATCAAAACGGGGCTTACGCGATCCTGGCCGCGCTATTTGTGCTGCTGACGTTGGTGGTTTTGTATTGGTTGTTCCGGTGCTGGCTGTCCTTTATGGAGATGGGCCGCCGGCGCCTCGAACTGATTTCGCTGTGGCTGAGCCGTGTGGTTGACGCGCGTCGGCGGCAATCCCGGCTGGCCAACGCTGAACGGATCGCCCGTGGCTGGTTCGCCTTGTTGGCGGGTCTGTTGGCGGAAGATCCTGTGGTGCTTGAGCCGACTGTGGGCGCGGAAGCTGAACAAGCGCCAATGGCTATGAGGATCGGCCGTCCACGGTTCACCGATGATCAGATGCGTCAATGGTTGGCTCAGTCTGGTGGCGCGGCTGGCTGGCGTTTGGCTGCCCTGCAAGAGATGGCTGGTCAAGCGTCGGGCGCCGGTTCTTTTGGCGCGGTTGAGTGGTTGACCGAGGATCCTGGCCTGTCTGGTGGCCGGATTGACAGTATGCTGCGCGACCTGGGGCGGCTCCAATCGCAGTGGCGGGCCACTACCGTTGAGCGGATGTCCGCCGGGATGATGTCTCTGATGGCGGCCAACGCCGGGTCTATCAGCGTGGTGCGGAATCCGGCGCTGGCGCCGCGGGATGCGGCGGTTGGTCCTTTCCTTGATGAGTTGACGCCCCCAGATGATGACCGGGATGACTGGCCCGATGACGAACGCCACAGTTGGGTGGTCCGGTCCGGTGATGGGTCAGATCCGGACCGTATCCAGTTAGTCCTCTCGCCCGCGCTCTGCGCTGGCCGCTTCCGGGTTCAGGTGAAGGACCCACCGGCCAGGTCGGGTCTTGGGCCGGCTGGTCCGGGCCTGGGTTTGGGTACGGCCAGGCCCGGCGGCCCGGAGGCCGGGGATACTGGAGATGCTAGCGGTCGGCCTATTGGTATCCGTTGATCAAGTGCCCAGGCCGGGATGCCGGCCACCGTGGTGCTTGCCGTGGCGCCGGCGCCGCTCATTTCTCTTCGAGCGCCCCACGGATAGCCATAGGAGGACTGCGGCGACAACCATGAGCAATGCTGGAACAGTGACTGCCCAGAGCCGCAGCGCGCCGGTGGATCCAAAGATGTCGACTATCGCACTGCCCAGGGCCCCGAAGGTGACTGCGGCGACTGCCAGGGCGAGGATCCACTCTAGGCGCTTGTTTGTCTCATCGCGGTCCTGTTGAGCCTCTTTGCGTTCTTGGCGGTCCCGCTTGGCCGCTTGTTGTGCCGCAGCGGAGGACATCTTGTACAGATAGCTGAGCTGGTCCGTCAGTTCGGCGTTGTTCGCTTCTATGCCCAAGGCTTGGCGCATCATGGTGAACATTTCGACGCCTTGTTCTTGGGTCGTAACTTCCGACAACATGATCTGGTTTTGAACCCGGGCGTTCTGTTGCTGCAGTTTGGCGATGTCTGTCGCTGGGTCCGCGTCCCGCTTGTCTGGGTTGTACGCGCTGGACAGCCGGCTGGCTTGGGCAGACATGGACAGGACCGAAGCTCTTTGTGCCAGCGCCATGACTACCATTTCCAGGTACATGTTGCTGAATGGGCTGACCACTGTGGGGTTTGTGTCTTCCCAGCTCTCGCTGGTCAGGCAGACGAAGGAATGCGGCGTGATTCCATACAGAGTGCCGGCGCCGATCCAGCGGTCGTAGATGCTCCGCTGAAGGATTCTCTGCCGGGAGGTGCGGCTAGTACAACTCGCGCTACCAACGTCAATGAAGGAGAACGCGTACAAACGTTCCGCTACTGGGTCGTTGGCTGGTTCGGATGAAAACACAGCATAAGTGCCCTGCTCCGGGGCTGGGCCGGGAACCCACTGCGAGCATTCCTGGGAGAAAGCGTCTGACCGGTACAGGCAGCAGACGAACATTCTGTCGTCCACGACGGGCCGGACCAGGAAGTACTGTTGGCCGTTGCCTTGCTTGACGGCTTCGCGTAGGTGAGCCGCGCGCGATGTTGCTGTCCTCTCGCTCCACTGGGAGAGAAGCCCTTTGATTGGCTCCATCAGGTGGCTGAAGGACAGCTTATTGTCGCCCCACCAATCGTCGGCCTCGGCACCCGCGGCTATGTCGGTGTCGGGATCCGCACCGGTGCTGGCATCCGCGTCGGCATCCTCAGCGACAACCTCGTCTTCGGCGTCAACGTCTTGGGCGTCAGCGTCTTCGGCAACGGCATCCAAGGCGACCACCTCCGCGTCCGCGGTACCGGCATCACCGGCGGGAGCGTGATCGGGCACGTCATAGACGAAGTCCGCGACCCAGCCGTCTTCTTGGCCGTCCTGGCCGTCTTGCGGGGCGACGTTCTTCGTAAAGCCGGGCAGGCCACGAATCGAGATGTAGTCCGCTGTCACGGGATGAGTTCCCGAAGGCTTGCCGCTGAGGAACGGGAAGCAGACTCTGCGCCCGTACTCGTTGATCCGCTCTATGTCCGCCAGTGAGTGATCAGGGCCGTAGTATTCGGTTTCCAAGACCAGCAGCGAAACGTTGGTGCTGTATGTGACAAGCCGGACTCGGACCAAGTCCAGCTCATACTTGTAATCGCCGTGTCGGATGACGTACTGGGAATTCCAAGCCCGGAGATCCTTGCCATCCGGCTGCAGTTCAAAGTGCCGCACCAGGCGCGGTGTCCGCTTACCGGCGGAGCCATCGCGGGAATTCAGATGGTAACCGAACACCATGTCTCGTGCCGGTTTAGTGAAATACTGGAAAGCGTTGTACTGCTGGATGATCGCTTCCTCGGCAGATGGCCCCTGGCTACCCGATGAAGGGTTGCCGGTCAGGATGGGGGGCTGGTCTTCCTGCGTCCAAGAAAGGACCTTCCAGTGTTCCCTGTCCAGGGCGATGCGGCCGGCTGGCAAGTGGAGTTTCCAGCGGCAGAAACGCGCGGGTTCAGGCAGGCCGTCGGGGTCCTCAGTCGGTATCTCCGCGATGAACGGCAAGATGAACGTGTGCAGGCTCCAAGGGTGCTCTGGCCGTGGGGTGGCCGGGCCGCCGCCGGCGGTCATGCGACGCTCGATTCGAGGAGGGCAAGCCGTGTGACTGGTGTCTCTGGATCGTCGAAGACGCCAAAGCCGACGTTGGTCTTGGCGCCAATCCCCAGATCAGTGATGATGCGTTTGAAAGCGCCAAGCAGCACGTCTCGTGTCAGGCCGCCGATTCTTTCTGGCAAGAAGAAGCGGAAGGCGAAGACAACGCCGGGTATGACCTTTAGCTGATAGACGGGGTTAGGTTCCATGAGACCCTCATATCTCTCTTTGTGTGGGTGGGGCGTGATAGTGTCCATGCCCAGAAGCCGGCCCTGCTGTTCTTGCTCCTGGGATGGCCGGACTGGCCAGGCGTCAAGGAAGACACATTTGTGTCCCGTGAATATTTCCCTCGCCAGTTCCTTTACTGCTGTGATCTGTTTGCCGGGCTCCGCCTGGCCAAGGCTCTCGCCCAGTACTTCCGCGACGTAATCAGGATGCTTATCAAAGCGCTGACTAAGAGCGCCTTTGACGGTACTTCCCGGAATGACTGGCAGTCCGGTGGTGTAGTCGAAGTAGAAGCCCAGCTTGATGGCGCCGGCCGCTGGGATGTCATGGGGGTAGCCAGTGCCGATCAGCAACCCGGGGTAGCGGGTCTCTAGCTGGAACCATTGATACTGGGGTGTGGTGAACGGAAGGTCCTCGGAGCTATCCTGGTAAGTCTGCTTGACCAGCAAGTCATTGCGGGCACTGGTCTGCTCCTTGGCTAGGTCGCTTCCCGGCCGTAGGTCCAGCCGTCCCACTGTTGGGTCAGGAGGGGTTCGCTGCCCAAGAGCGGGCGGCAGACCCTCGAAATAGTGCTTGTAGAAGAACAAGCCATTGTTGAGCGTCATGTGGGCGGCCTTGAATCCCTGATCGTGTACAGGTTCATTGCCAGCTTGATGGCGACCGTAGCGTTGATGATCTCCTGTTCCAGATTTCGGCGTCTGGCGGGGTCGCCGGAAACATTGGACAACAGTGTGGCGAGATCAGTATTCTGGCCGTTCTGCGGCCTCTTGATCAATTTGCAGATCGCCGCCAAGAGGAGCGGGCGTTCAACAGAACTCTTGTCCTCCTTGTTCGAGAACAAGGCGATCGCGGCGTAGGGGCTGCCCAACGTCATGGCGGCGCCGAAGGCGGAGACCTGTCCCTTCCAGGCCTTTTGCACTTCCCCGTCCTTCGCGATCCCAACCTCGCGCAAGGCCCGCTTGGCCTTGGGGATGAGCGCATCTATTCGCGCCCTATCAGTCGGATACATGTCCCGCTTCACCTTTCTTCTGGGGTAGTGAGACGACCTTCACGTGCGTGTACCCGTACCCGACTGTGGCGTTGCCGCCAAACTGGACGGGCGTGTGGTCGAATTTGAGTTCAAGCTGGTCCGTGGGTGAGATGACCACCGTGTAGAAGATGCTCTTGTGCGGCACCAGCTGTTCGTACCAGAGGTTGACGCTCTGGCCATTCTCCAAGCAGTTGCGGGCGATCACCGGCAAAGGGTAGGGGTCCAGCGTCTCGGCGAGGGCATACGGCTGACCCACCAGGGCCGTCAGCGCCTGATTGGTGGACCTGTCGATTCCCGTTTCCTTGGCGGCGTCTTCCCCCTCGACGAAGAGCGCCCTGCCCCCCTGGCCCGCCGTCACGAATGGTTCGTCTGCGAACTGGGGGTCCCCAACTTCCCACTGCTCAAAGCCCAGGGCGCGCAAGAATCCAACATAGTGGCGCAGTCCATCCAATCCTGCGGCCAGGACATACGCTTTGGAAGCATCAGCGGAGGAGATTAACCGCAGCGGTCTGGCCAGGCAGAAGGCATCGAAGAACTTGTGTGTTCCCTGGGAAGTTCCGCGGTCGTTGCCGCTGTCGCGCCCAAAGATCCTCTCGATGGAGTCAGTTTCAAGGATGTCGCTGAAATGGGCCCGCAAGGCGCCCTTTACTCCGCTTGAGTGGATGACCGGCACGTCCAACACCGTGTCCTTCTGGACATCGTTATCCACGGCGGAGTAGCTCACTTCCCCGCCGCCAACGTGCATGTTGGTCAGACATTCGATCTTGAGTAAATGTGGGGTCACGTTTCTGGTCCTTCCTTGACTACAACGTGGTTGAAGCCAGCTATCTTGGCGGAGCGTTCCGTGGCCAACAACTTGTGGAACGCTTGTGGGTTGTTGATGAGGAACACCGTGCCAGCGCTCATTAAGTGGAGCAACTGCTGTCCCCTGCGGAAGCGCTGGCTTTGGCTGCCCTCGCCGTACTGAGTCGAGAAGCCGCGCAGCGGCCGGGTCTTGGTGATCGTGAAGGAGCAGCATTCTGCCAAGCGGGCGGGGTCAAGGTACACATCGGATAGTGCGTAACCCAAGACATGGCCAGGCGGAATGTCGCGCTCGGCGCCCAGAACGGCATCGGCAACCAAAGTGCTGGAAGCCGCGAGAGCCTCCGTAGCTTCGCGTTCCTCGATTACCTTGACGGCGAACCCTCGCCGGCCTTGGCCCAAGTACGCGATGGAGGGTTCAGGCGTGAACCGGTTGTCCAGCTCGGCGAAGAACGCGAAGCTGAGGCCCTTACGCAGCTCTTTCAGCAGGCGTCTCCGGAGCAATTTGTCAGGGTCGTCTGGGTCAGGGGCCGGACCGGCGCTGGCACGCTGGCTGGAGTGTTCAAACCGGACAATGCTCCGCGCCAGCGGTTCGGTCTGGGCGGCGGTGCTGGACTCTGGTTCGGTCTTTTCGACCACTCGGCTGGTCAGATTGAGCCAGCCCTCGGCAAGACCCGACTTGGGGTTCAGACCCTCGGGCAGAACCCGGTAGCGGGTACCGGAGCCGTCCGTTACCTGGGTGGGGTTCTTGGACCAGCCACAAGGACTGTAATTCAGCTCATCCGCGCGGTGGTCAAAGGGGACTGGCACCAACCACTCGTTGCTGTCATTCACCAGGTACAGCGGGGAGATGGACTCGATCCAGCCAAAGCTCTGGCCGTGGACGCCCAGATTGAAGCTGTCTGGACCAATCGCTTCGTCATCGCGCTGAAATCCGCCCGTTCCGTTGCCCTTTTTCCGGTTGCCTAGGTAGCGCAGGGTCCCGAAAAGTGTGGTCTGCGTGGGCCAATCCAATGACCTAATGAAATAGCTGTTGCCGGTCTCGTTCACGCCGGCATAATGGAACGTCCGTTCGCCGCCAAAGAAATATGGCTCAAGGGGTGTCAGTTTGATCAGGCTAGTCATCTTTGTTCTTCTCACTAAAGAAACGAACGAACTGGAGGAGCGGGTGTATTGCCGTGCTGTGATCAATGGAGCCCGCTGGATCCGCGGACGGTGGGCTGCCGTCAATGGACCGTGCGTGGTCCTTGGAGAGCCAGAGCAGTTCCCGCACTGAATCAAGCTGTGGCTGCAGCTGGGGACCGTGGAAGCTCGAGTCGAAGACGTTCCCGAATAGGGGCGCAAGGTCTTCCGCGCCCTTGGCCGTCCTCATCGCCTCGGCAAACAGCGGGCTGAGGTCGCTGAGATGCTGCTCGACGGAGTTGTAGTAGCGGACGGGGTTGTCGTAGCGCTGGTCTCCTTGCCAAGCGATCAAGTCTTCAAGCCGTTCGACCACCGCGGTCTGGGAAAACTTGGGCAGGACGAACGCCGCCGCATGCCCGCTGTGCTTCACCAGCGACACCGCCAGGGCGTCCTTGACGGGCCCCTCGTCTCCCAGCGTGGCGTGCTTGGCGTGGTCAAAGAGCATTGAACGGGCCAGCGCCAGGGCTTCGTAAAGCGGGTACTTGTAGTAGCAAATCGCGACTCCGATTGACAAGGTTGGCGTGCGGAGCGCCATGTCCTGGAACTCAGGCTCTAAGGCTTGCGTCAGGTCAAGCGCTCCTTGAAACTCCGTGTTAAGGGACTGGGCCAAATCAAGGATCGTTTGACCGTCCGCAGTAAACACCGGAGTGATCGCTAGCAGGTCGTCGCCTCCGGCGTACAGGGTAACGCCGCCGTAATTCTTGACGATTTGCGCCGCCCGCTGCGAGTACTCCAGGAGCTTCTTGGAAAACTGGTCACGTAAGATGGCGGAAACGTCGCTCCCGGGCTTGCCCTGGACGCGGCCTTCCAGGAAGCGTCCAACGCGTTCCAGCAGGAGTCCCACGTTGTCGCCATCGCATTGGACAATGGCGTAGTACCTGCTGCGCTTATATTCACTGGTAGCGGGTGCGCCGCCCCTGGCGATGTGCGCCAAGTCTCGGATTGGCGGCCCGTGGGGACCGTCATTAGCTGAGGCCCCGCTCAAGAGTTGCCAACTATCACCGATTCCGAAGCTTTTCCAGACGGTGTCCTTGACATTTGTGTTTTGGCTGATCGCCTTGGGCGATTCGAACAGCTCAAGCAGGTAGTTGCGGGGTTCGGCCTGGCTGAACTGGGGTTCCAGTTCGATTGCGCTGAGTAGCTGTGAGCTTTCAAGCACCGGGTTGCCGTCGGTGCGGAACTCGACTGCCCGTACGCGCAGCAGGGCACCAAAATAGTTCTGGTATGTGCCTAGGTCAGCCGCAGCGGCGCCCGCGTCTCCCACAGCCTCGAACAAAGTTTCGGCTAAACTCTGCTTGGCCTCAGCTATAATCGTATTGATCTGGTCCAGTGACAGAGCGGTTTGGGCGATGATCCGGTCGGGGAACAGCCCCACGCCGTCTTTCAGTTTCAGGCTCTCTTCCTCAGTGAAACAAGGCGAAATGATGGCGGACGGATCGCCCGCGGCGTCAGCGATTCGGGCGCAGAGATCGCGACTCAACCAAGAGAACAGGAAGCTTGACGCCCACAGGCCGGCCGGAGTCCGTGCCAGCCCAAGAGTCTCAATCACCGGGCCTATCGTTATGCCGATGTACCTCACGGGGCCACCCCCGGGGACGAGGCCCGGAGCCGCTTCAGGATCAGATACCTGGCCGGCTGCAGGTCCTGTTGCCTCGCATCTTCAAGTGCGTTGCGGGCATAGCCGTTGCGGTCACACCAGTGGCCCGCCTTATCGTTGAATCGCTCAGCGAACGCGGTCAAGAAGTCCTTGAAGGCGAATTCGCTCTCCGCCGGAACGCGGATGGTTTTCTTCTGGAGATGTCCTGGCGTGGCGCTGACCTCATACTTGGCCCCCGGGAGGGCCTGGGGGATTGGGCGGGGTAGCAGGAACACCCGGTCTCCTTCGGTCACGGAGAAGAGCACCGGCGACGGCACCCGGGCAATCGCCTCCCGCTCCGAATCTGGGACGTGAGTGTACTTGATCGTCTTGCCTTGGTTACGCCACTGCACCTGGTCAGATGTCCCCAGAAGGGCGCGAATGAACCGCGGCTCGCGGGTCAAGGGCTGGCCTCCGGGCAGGAGGTTCGCTTTGACAAAAGCCTTGTCGTTGGCGTACCTGTCCAGGTACATCAAGGCGAAGCCTTTGTAGTAGTCAACGGTGTTGCCTTGCCTATCTGCCAAGTTGAAGCCGGACTTCATCAGGCCGTAGGTGATACGGATCCACTCCAGCGGCGTCGCGGCAGAGCCGCTCAGGGAATCCTGCTTGTCGCTGGGCAGCGTGAGTTCGAAGGCGGGCAGGTCTAAGGCCCCGAAGCGATGGTCAAGGAACCGTGCGGGGTCGCCTTTAGCCGGCGTGCCATCAATCGAACGGACGGTGAAGGAACCGAATCCCTTTGACTGTCGCGTTCCAAAATTGTGTGTCCAGAAGAATGGCTGAATCTTGGGGCGCATGGCTTGCCATAGGTCCGGCTCGAAGCAGGTGATGACTAACTCGACGCCAGCGGGGTGATGCACCGTCCTGCGGTAGTGCTCGTCGTCATCGGGAGAACCCTGGTTGCCGAAGAACGACTTGTTGATATCCAGGTCGCGGCCGTTCGCCCGTCTCCCAAGCACCGTGCATGCGCCCAGGCCCCGTAGCTGGACTTTGTAGTTGAGCGATGGGTGGTCGGGGCCGGAAAACCAGCCAGGGTGCTCCTCCCGGAATGCACCGGCCGAGCTGCCCAGTGACTCGATCAGGAACCTGTCCAGCTTCGGCTTCAGTTCCGAGCCCCGGATCGTGGCACCAGGCTCATAATGCTGGAAGTGGATCATGGGCGTTTGCTGGTGAAGCAACACGGTGTGCCTGAAACTCAAGGTGGGGCCTCCTCCCGGCTGCCGGCTTGCGGGGGTAGTCAGGGGTTCGTGAGCGGTCAAGGACGGTGGCGGGGAGCCAAGGGTTAACCTACCGTGTGGAGCGCAAGAACATCAACTCGCTATTGTGGTCGCGGCGGCACCCCGATCCATCTTGGATGCGACCGCCCAGATCAGGAGGAAGATTGCCGAGCGTTTACGCGGTACCCGTTACTGGCGTCGATTTCAACCGGGTGGGTCGTCCGCAGGTACATCATGAGCTGAGCCGGCTCCTGGGGCATGGCTCCGAAGACTGGAGCCTGCGGTCGTCGCCGGAACACCAGGTTGGCTCAGGGAACCTTGAGGTTGGGGTGCTCACCGAGAAATTGGCGGGGCGTCTGCCGCGGGCGTTGGCCGTTGGGACCGAGTTGCACTTCGTCGGTGCGAAGCTGGCCCAGACCGCTGTAGTTACCGGTCCGCCGGTCCAGGTGTGCCGCACCGACTGGGCTGACCTGGCGGTGCCATTCGCGGGCGGACGCCCGGTCCGGTCGTGGGATGTGACATTCCAGACGCCTGCCTGTACCCATCCGGGTGTTCACTATTTTCCCCTCTTGGATGGGGCCAGTGTCTTCCAGTCGCTGCTCGCGGCATGGCGACGGGCCGTGCTCAAGGACTGGGCCCCACGGGGCTCGGAGAGCCTCGATCCCGCCAATCGATACATGGCAGCTGTGTGCTCTCAGTATGGTGCGGCGCTCGCTAGCTTGCCAAAGGGACTGGCGTTGGCAGGCAAGCAGTGGGACCGCGACACCCGGCTCGATCTTCACGTTTCAGCGATCCGAGGCCACACGGAGATATACCGGATTGGACAAAATAGCAACCGCCCGGCCATCGAGCTTCATGGCTTTGTGGGCAGCCTGCGTTTGGTATCCGTCGATGACGAGTTGGCGGCCCTGGCCGACTGTCTGCTCCGTTTCGGGGAATTCGCCGGCGTAGGGGCCAAGACTTCTTACGGTTTCGGCAGCATGGCGGTGTCACCGTGGCGTCCCTCATCCGACAGATAGCCGATCCTTCGCGGCTGGCCGCGGCCTGGGTGGACGTGTCCGCCAAAGCGCCTCGGGAATTTGCCGGGCGCCAACCCCAGGCGGGCGTAGAGCGGGCCGGGAGATGCGGACCGGTCCGGCGGCATCGGACGTTTCGCTGAACAAGCCGAGGAGCGGCTGGCGGAATTGGCGGGTGGAATTCTTGACCGATCCTACGCGCCGGGCAACCTCAACCAGGTACGGATCCCCAAGGATGGTGGCGGTTTCCGGGTGCTTGATGTGCCGCCGGTCGCGGATCGCGTCGTGGAGCGCTGCTTGCTCAAGGTGGTTACCCCTCATGTCGATCCTTCACTAAGCCAGGCGGCTTACGGTTTCCGTCCGGGCCTGGGAGCGGCCGATGCCGTTCAGCGGGTCGCACTGCTACGTGACGACGGCATGACCTGGGCTTTGCGCAGTGATGTGGATGAGTGCTTTCCGTCGTTGCCGGGCGAACTGGCCGTTCAGAGGCTCTTGGAATTGCTCCCTGACCACTCGGTGGAATGGCTGGTGAAAGCGTTGGTGGGGCGCCGGACCGCCACCAGGCGGGGCCTGCGGGATGTTCAAGGGTTGGCACAGGGGTCTGCTCTTTCGCCGTTGCTGTGCAATTTGGTGTTGCGAGACCTTGACGAATCCTTCGCGGAGGCTGGGCATCAAGTGGTGCGGTACGCGGATGATTTCACCGTGGTGGGGCGCTCCGAAGCAAACATGAGGCAGGCACGAGCCGTCGCCGAGGCGGCAGTTAGGAGGTTAGGAATGCGCCTTGAGCCCAGTAAGACGGAAATAATGTCCTTCCGGGAAGGATTCTGTTTCTTGGGGGAAGACTTTGGGCCAAAGTACCCGCCGGCGCTGCCAGACCACCGAATTGATGTGCCGTCAACAAAAGTGCTCTACGTTGGCGTGTCCGGCAGCCGTGTCAGGGTCAAGAACGGCCGGGTGATAGTCACGTCGAAGGATGACTTGGACTTGCTCGACGTGCCTTCCTCGCATCTTGAACGGTTGGTCTTGTTCGGGCCGGTTGGACTGTCCGCGGGTGCGCGTGCATGGCTCTTGTGGGAGGGACTGGAGACGGTATTTGTGTCGAAGAGGGGCAGTTTCGCTGGCGTATTGAGTTCCGTGCCCAGTTCGTTGCGAGCCGAGCGCCTTAGAGCCCAAGTGACACTGGCTCCTGACCACGCGTTGGGCCTGGCACGTAGCCTAATCGAGTCGAAACTGCGCCACCAGGCCACGTTGATTCAGAGATTCGCCGCGCCCGAATTCGCGGATGATCTGAAGCCCAAGTTAGAAATGGTGCGCCGCATGACGGCAATGTGCCCTCTAGCAACATCAGCGGAGGAATTGATGGGCCTGGAGGGAGCGTCCGCCAAGTCGTACTTTGAGGCGTTATCAATGCTTGTGCCGGCTGAGCTGAGTTTCCCGGCGCGGTCACGCCGACCGCCGCTTGATCTGTTTAACGCTGCGCTTGGCTACGCTTACGCGGTGCTGTTGGGCGAGTGCGTATCCGCTTTGATGGCCGCCGGTCTTGAACCATCATTGGGCGTGCTGCATTCCGACCACGACAAACGGCCCAGCTTGGCGCTCGACCTAATGGAGGAGTTCCGTCCCTATGTGGTGGACCAGGTGGTTATGCGGTTGTGCCGTTCGGGGAGTCTCACCGCTGGCCACGCCAAACCAGGCAAGGGCCCGGGCGTGCTCTTGACCAAGGCTGGCAAAGGGATCCTCCTAGACGCGTATGAACGCCGAATGCTCCAAGTAACGCGTGGCGCCCTGCCCGGATTCGCTGGCTCGATCCGGCGGCACCTCTACCGTCAGGCGCAGCGCATCGCTTTGCACCTGGCTGATGCGGAATATGGCTGGACGGGGCTGTCATGGCGTTGACGGTCCTGGTCGCTTACGACGTTTCTGAGGACTCCGTTCGCGCCCGCGTGGCAGCGTTGCTCCAGGCTTGGGGAGACAGGCTGCAGCGGTCAGTGTTCATTTGCACCATAGATGAGGACAACCTGGCCGCGCTTCTTGAGAAGGTGACTGGATTGCTTGACCTTGACAGCGACTCGTTCATGGTCATGCGACAGTGCGCTGATTGCTGGACCAAACTCGAAGTCCGGGGCCAGGCCTCGCCGGCTCCCGAGTCTGTGTGTTGGGCGGTCATGTGACAGCCCAAGGAGCGGCCAGCTATGTGGTGCCGTCCCCGGGGCGGCCGCGGCGCGCCGAAAAGGGTCAACCCAGGTGGTCCCGATTGCCCTGAAGTGTGCATGGCCTGTGACCAGCGCAAACGCCCAAGAATGGGCGCGGCGCGAACCGGTGCGAGGCGACCAGAAGCCCCAAGTGTGCATGAGGGTCGCAAAATGGCTTGTCAGGAGGCCCAAATCCGGGGTAGGGTAAGGAACCAGCTACTCCAGTTACGGGGATTGATACCTAGTCATCCTCAGACTTGCTTGTCGCCGTAGTGTAAGGAACCAGCTACTCCAGTTACGGGGATTGATACAGGTCTGTGTCACCGTTTGCTTCGACAACGTAGATGGTAAGGAACCAGCTACTCCAGTTACGGGGATTGATACTTGGCCGTCCTTGACCGTTCGGTAGCGTAACAATATGTAAGGAACCAGCTACTCCAGTTACGGGGATTGATACGTGTGGTAAGAATGCACTTCGACGTTTATCACCTCGTGTAAGGAACCAGCTACTCCAGTTACGGGGATTGATACTGGTCAGGGGCTTGTCAAGTCGATGGGTCAGATGTAAGGAACCAGCTACTCCAGTTACGGGGATTGATACCCCCCCGCGGTCTGCAATGTGCGATGTGAAACAGTAAGGAACCAGCTACTCCAGTTACGGGGATTGATACTCTGCTGCTGCCTGACCCTGTTTTTCTCGTTCAACAGGTAAGGAACCAGCTACTCCAGTTACGGGGATTGATACCCCCCCGCGGTCTGCAATGTACTTGTGAAACACTAGGGTAAGGAACCAGCTACTCCAGTTACGGGGATTGATACTTGTCAGAGACGCACCGTCTCTAGGTCGGAAAACCCGTAAGGAACCAGCTACTCCAGTTACGGGGATTGATACCGGCTTGGCCTGAACGATCTCGGCGATAGCCTGAGGTAAGGAGCCAGCTACTCCAGTTACGGGGATTGATACCATACGCGAAGAAGGTAACCGCCGCCATTGCGTAGGTAAGGAACCAGCTACTCCAGTTACGGGGATTGATACCTGGTGGCACAAAGCCATCGCGAGCGCCTATTTCGCAAGTAAGAGACCACCTACTCCAGTTACGGGGATTGAGAACCCTTGTTTATTACCGCCGTTCCTATCCAGTTGAGCAGTTATGTACTTCAGTTACGGGGTTTGACAGCAAAAGGGGAGGCGACGCAAAAGCGTCGCCTCCCCACACTAAACAAAAACAAACCCGGCCAATAAACCAAACACAATAAGCCGTGTCAACACCACAACGGAAACCACTCAACCAACAACGCCCAAACCCCGCCTAAGAGGCTTATTAGAAACCCGGGTGGTAGAGCGGAAGAGGATTACTTAGGAATAGAGACCACACCGAGAATAGCTAACAGAATAGCGGCCCGCCTTCCAGGATAATTGGAATTGACCATTTCAACCAATCCCAAAAGGCGGACCATGCGAACACAATACAGCACAGGACTAAGCGAAAGCGAATTCTGGGAACTCACAGCCCGGATCAAGGACATCACGATTGAACATGGCCAAAACCCCGGACCCAACATGATCGGACGCCCCCAGACACTGGACCTGGCCAGCAAAGTCCGACTCACCTTGACCCTGCTACGCACCAACATCACCCAACAACTAGCGGCCGAGATGCTCGCTGTGTCCCAACCAACCGTGTCGGTAGTCAAGTCCCAGATCGAGCCCCTCATCGACCAGGCCCTGACCATGACGGGCATCCCCCTGGGGGAAGCTGCCTCCGCCAGGCCCCTGATCGTGGACGGCACCTATATCCCAACGGGGAACAGGAAGGCCACAGGCAGTGTGAACTACTCCGGTAAGCGCCACTGCCAGAACCTGTCCATCCAAGTGGCCTGCGACCTGGGCGGGACACTGGTGGCCACCTCCGCACCCGTGCCCGGCGCCCGCCACGACTCGGCAGCGCTTACCCTGACTGGATGGGACCAGATCCTGGCCGACGCCGACTGGTTCGCTGACAGCGCCTACACCGCCCACGGCGCCATAACACCGATCAGGAAGCGGCCTGGTGGGGAACTCACTGAATCTGAACGCGAATTCAACAGACAGGTCTCGTCGATCCGGTGTACCGTCGAACGAACCATCTCACACCTAAAGAACTGGCGTGTGCTGTCGAAAGGCTACCGTCGGCAACTAAAGAAACTCCCCTTTGTGATCGCCCTCGTCACAAAACTCGAACTCTACCGGCTCGGATGGTGAACCAAACAAGAGTTTCTAATAAGCCTCTAATACTTGAAACCCGAACAACCAGCCAGTAAACTATAAACATGCCCCCAAACCACCAACACAACAAAGAACACGGTGAAGACGACCGCGCTAATCACGGTGACAGTGACAACAATCTTCACAGTGTTGGTTACAGCAAAGCCCCGAGCCCGTCAGAATCTTCGGACTCAGGATGGAGTATCCCCGGTGTGGTTCACACGCCCCACACCAGTCAACCATCCCCAGGAACAGTAGAAGTCAGTAACTATCAACCAGTCACCACACCCACCACCAAGCAGGCCACTGACCTGATCAAC
>JAIRXP010000022.1 GCA_031268215.1 Bifidobacteriaceae bacterium
CTGAGCCCCGGTTGACTGAGCTGGCTGTCCGCTACGCCGCGGTCAAAGCCGAAGTCGCTGCCGAGTTCGCCAATTGCCCGCCGGTCGAGGCGGGTCCGAGCCCGGACCAAGACGGCGGCATCGGGCGGCCGAAGCGTGACGCGCGGGCCGCTGCGGCTTCCCGGTTGGGGGCGGGCGTGTCCCACGCCACTTTGGAGAAGGTCGCCTGGCTCCAACGTGTGGCGGACGGCCAGGCACGGGGGTTCCCGGTCAGGCGGGCCGCGTTCGACGCCTTGGAGGCGATAGACGCCGGAGGGCCAGTCGATTGGGTGTATGTCAGAGTCCATGCCACGGCGTTGACCGCAGAGCTGGACGAAATGGCCGGCGACGACACCGAGGATCCGATTGTCCGGGCGTTCGCGCGGGCCGGCGCCGAGGAAGCCCGGAAAGCCGAAGCGGGCCATCTGCCACCGGCGAAGGTGGACGCGGCGGCCCGCCAGGCGATGCGTCTGATCCGGCTGACACGCCGCAGCTTGAGTCAACCGCCCGCTGGCGGCGGCGCCCGGTCGGCTTAGCTGGTCAAAGTGAGAGCGCCGGCGGCCTGAGGGCTGCTGAGGTGGGTCCGAGAACCTGGGCGGGCGCGGCGGGTGGTTTCAACCCGGCGGCGTGGCGCAACGCGCCGAGAACGATTCGGGCTTCGCTGGTGTCGAGGCGGGCGATGTCCGCCAACGGCACCAGGGTTTGATTGTCGAGGAGGTTGGCGACCACTTTCGCGACGAACCTCTCGCCAGAAGACAACGGCCCAGACTGTTCGACCAGTTCGGCGGGGTTGACCCGGGCATAGGCCTTCCCAGCTTGGTCGGTCCCCAACGGTTCGATCCACGGCGCGCCGCGATAGGCCAGCCGTCCCCGCATCCCGGTGAGCAGCAACTCGACGGCGGCCTCGGCCCGGTAGGTGCCTTTCGCCCAGTTCCGCACTTCCCCAGCCAGGCTATTTCCGGTCTGCCTGGCGGCGTTGGTCAGTCTGTTTCGGTCCATGACGCGTGTCTCCTTCCCGGCGGCCGCCATTTGGCGCGCCGACTGTGTTTGATGTTCGTCCGGCCAGGTGCGCGGGGCGATCCGAGGGTTGCGCCTGATGTTGGGGAGCGGCACGCACCTTGCGAGAGTGAGGAGAACAACGGGCGAGGTTCGGGCTGCGGCCGGCGCCCGCGCTGGCGTCGCCTCCTGGCGTCGGCGTGTGAATCCGCTGCGGCACGGCGGCGGCGATCCGCCACCGCCGCCGGGCAACGCCCAGTTGGGACGGGGGTGCGGATTCCGAACCGCCGTCAACTGGTGCGGTTGGCCGGATCGGCGGTCTCTTGGCGCCCGCCGGGCGCCGGGTTTTGGGAGGATGGGGTTTTGGGAAGGAGGGGCAGTGATGGTTGATCGGGCTGGGCGGATGTCTGTTGCTGAGTTGATCCGCCAGGCGCTGGAGGAGCCGCCGTATGAGCCGCCCGCAGGTGTGGGCGTGTTGCACACCGCGAAGGGCAATGCCGCCGGGTGCGCCAGCATGTTGGCCGAGGGGGACACCCCCAGGGCTTTGGCCGAAGTTGTTTGGGAGGGTTTGGGTGTGGCTTGGGTTGAGTGTTTCCGGGCGCGGAGGGTTCGCGGTACGGGCACGGCGCCGCACCGTGTCAGGGGGCTGGTGACGCTGTTTGGTTGTTCGGCTGGGTTCGCCTTGACGGCTGAGAAGAAGGGGCGGGTGCGGGAATCGCTACGAATGGCTATTCCGGCAGGGGTCTGAGCAGGCCCACGTTGTAGGCCATTGAGGCGGCGGCTTTTCTGGTGGCGGCTTTCACGTTCGCGCCTATTCCCTCACAAAGGCGGATAAGGCTGATAGCGAAATTGTTGAACGCGGCCATAAACCACGGAGCCGTCCCAGAACGGATTTGGGAGGCGTCCTCACCGAAATCCACGTCCCGTACCCAATGAGATTTCGCTTCTATTCCCCAGTGGCCGCGGTGACGGGCATACAAGGCTTGGGCGGTGCCGGCGCCAGTGGTCAAGGAACTGGCGACGTAGACCGTTTCGGTGGTTGTCTTGTAGATGGCGCCGCGCCGGGTTGTGCGTCCGCAAGGGGCCGCCCAGGGCCGGTTCGGTTTTTTGGCTTTCTTGGACCGGGCAGGATTCGGGCGTTCGGTTGTCCTTACTATCTGGATGGCGCCCCCCACACCAGGCATGGGGCAGCCATCAAGGTCGTGGGGCGCGGCGGCGCGGGCTTCGATGCGCGCGGTGCGGCCATGGCCTTTGTCGACGCGGCTGACACTACCAACCCGGGCGTCCCAGGCGACAGCAGCCAAATGGGCGGCGGTTTTACGGCGGTTGCCTTTCACTTGACGACCCAATCAGCGCGCGCCGCCGCGACCGCGGCAAGGGCCGGGTCGCCGCAGAAGTTCGCGTCCAGGGTCACCACAATCCCTCCCGGCGCACCCGGCGTGTCCGCTAACACGTCCGCGACCTGCGCTAACAGGCCCGGCAGGGCGCCCTGCTCGCCGCCTTTAGAACCGACCGGGGTCTGGCCTAAAGTCACCCCGGTAGCGTGGTCCCACACCGAGACGAGCCTAACGGCGGGGGCGTCCCGGCGGATTGAGCCGGTCAGTTCTTTGCCGTCAACCGCGACCGTTACCACCTCACCGGGTGCCGCGCGGGCGCCCACCACCCGCCCGGCCAGGCGGCACAAAACCTGGTCCAGCGCGCCGGCATCAGTGCGGCGCGAAACCCGCAGCGCGGTTTTGTATGAGAACATTGGCAAACCAACGGCTTTGAGGGCATCGCGCCGGTCGGCCATCCACCTGGCGATGTCGGCCGTGGTTTGCGCGCCCGACAGTTTCGCCAGAGCGACATAGGCCAGCATCTGGCCCAGCCCGAAGCGCCGGCCCCGCCGGTGCCGGTAGTCGGGCACAGCCGACAATTCCGAGACGAGCAGATCAACCAGGGACTTGTCGATCCGCTCGCGAACGGTCACATATCGCGGTTTCACGGTGGTAGTGTTCACAAGAAGTGGTTCCCTCCGGGGAAGAAGAGGTTTATTGCTTATTCCCTTTATCCCCGGAGAGAGCCGCTTGCTTATGTTAGGAGACGGCGCGTGTCGCGGTTTTCCCCGCGCGGCGCCGGAACGCGGGATCGCGGGAGCTGGTGTCCTTTCCCCGGGTGTATCACGGCGGCGAGGTCTCTACGGACGGCGCGCCCCCTTTCGGTCTCACCGCTGGCCGCGCCGCGTCAAGACCGCGACGAGGCGCCCAACCCACCCCAGCCCACAGTCGCCCGCTCCCAGACAACCAACGACTTCGGCCAATACCCTGGGCGGGTTCCCCCGAGACTTGTTGGCGGTTGGGGATCTTGCAAACCCTCGACGACTACATGTCCACGTTCCGGCGGGGCGGGCCGCCGCCGGCGGCTGGCGTGTTCGCGGACGAACCCGAGCCGACCGGCTCTGTGGAACTCGACGCGGCGTTCGCGGCGTTGGCCGAGTACTTGGCCGACCGGGACGGTTGGACTGCCCCAGCTTGGGTGTCCGACCCGGCCCGGCCCGCCTACGGCTGGTATCCGGACGTGCCTCCTAGTCTCAAGGCGGAGGCCGAGCGGGACAGCCCGCCCGCGTTCAAGACGCGGGGGATCCTCATCACCAGCCTGTCCTTGAACCGGGCATGACCGGAGCAGGCCGGGTGGTGGTCTGGGCCTCTCGCGTCGGGGCGCGGCGAGACGCCCTCGGTTTCGATGGGGAACGCAGGGTTATGGCAGGCCGTGGCGGCGGCAGATTGTGTCCGCGCCGCGGACACAATCCAAGGACTCCGGCCAGGAGGGGGTTTGAGTTTGGTTAAGGGACGCGGCGAACGGGTTTATCCCCGCTGACGGCAGCTCGGGCGACTGGGGTTCGGATTGTGATTCGAAGCCAGGAGGTCGTCCCCTTGGCCATGTTCGCCGCGGCGGCGCCGCGCCCCGTCGGGGCCGTCCGGGGAGAGGGCCGCAGGGGCCCTTGACTTTCCGGCGTGGCCGTGTAGCGTGGGCAGTCCTGTCTTAGGGTTCGCCCAGGGAACAGGCCGCTGATCTGGTGTTTCAAGGGTTGGCAGGGCGGCGCAAACGTATAGGCCCTGGTAGGGCGGTGCGGGAGAATTCCCGGCACCGTGGGAACCGCCCGGCGGCGCAAACCTGTTGTGGCTGGTCGCGCGGTTCCGCTAAATCGGCGGAACCGGGGCCGGGTTGGGTGGGGGCGCGAACGCCGGTCCGCTGGCCGCATGGTGTCGGAAAATTTCCGACACCGTTGGATACCCAGGGCATCCGCACCGTTGGCGCGAGCATTCGGAGGCACGGCCCGGCGTGGCTGGGAATCCCCGACCGCCGGCCAAATGCCCGATGCCGACACGGCTGCCCAGGCAAGGCGGCTCGCCGCGGTCGGCGGGACCAGTTGGCGCCCACCCGGGCAGCAAAGGGCGTGAGTGCTCTGCCTGGCCGGAGCGCGCGACTGGCGGCGTGTTCACAGGTCTGGGGCGAGGGTTTCGCCCAGGATCACGGCGGTGACTGGGTTGACCATTTCGGAGCGGCGGACGTAATGCTCGATGGTGACCCTGGTGTCGGTGTGCCCCAACAGTTCGGCGGCCAGTTCCACGTCGGCGTTGTTCTTGATCGTGGTGGCGACCGTGCGCCGGAACGAGTGTGGGGTGACGCCCTCGATACCGGCCAGTTTGAGGACCCGCCGCAATTGGCGGCGCACGTTCGCCATCGTCAAGAGGGTGCCGTTGCGGCTGGTGAACACCAAGGCGTCCGGGGACGGGTCGGCGACCTGGGCGAGGCGGCGGCGGAGCGCCTCGGCCGTGAACGGCGGCAACGCGACCGTCCGGCGGGACTTCGCGGTCTTCGGATGGTCTTGGCGGTAGGGGGCGTGGCCTTTCAAAGTGATGATGGTGCCCCTGATCGCCAGGGACGGCATCGGGCTCGTAAGGTCCACGTCGCGGCGGCGGACGGCCAGCGCCTCGCCGATCCGGGCGGACGTGCCCAACAGGACCTCGATGATGGCGGACAGCTGCCCGTCGGGTCTGGGGCCGGTCGGGATGATCCCGGTCTCCCAGAACCGGACCGCTAGCCGGATCGAGTTGACTTCTTGGGGCGTCAACGCGTCGGGCGCGTGCGCGGGTTTGTGGAGGCGGGCGACGGCGTCCATCGGGTTGCGGGGGAGGACCTCGTGGCGCACGGCGAGGCCGAACGTGAGCCGCATGACGCTTTTCGCTTGGCGGGCCTGGTTGTAGGACTTCCGCGCGAGCTGTTTGACGAACGCGTCGCATCTGGCGACGCCGATGTCCCTGAGGGTGAGGCGCTCGAACGTCGGCAGGACCGATTCGCGCAGCAGGGATTCGTAGCGTGCCCTGGTGGAGGGCGCGATCCTTCCCTCAAGGTCGAGGTCTTCCAACCAGTGGGCGGCCAACTCGGCGAACGTCGAATCCGCTGTCAGGTCGCCTGTCGCGGGTTTGAACAGGGCACGCCCGGCGAGTTTCTGTTTCAGGGCGGCCTCGGCGGCGCGGCGGGTTTTCGCGGTGGCTTGGACCGCGCGGAGTTTGCCGTCCCAGTCGCGGTAGCGGGCTCTGGCCTCGATGTGGCCGTTGGGTTTGGCCAGGAACAGCATCTCGCCGAAGGTTCCCACGCTCAGGCGCGGCCGGCTCACCGGAGACCTCCCGCTTGGCGGGGCGAGGCGGCGCCCGGCATCTCTTGCCGGAGCGCAGGCCCTTCGGTGTCAGCGCCGCGGCGAGGAGTGGCGCCCGGCCCCCTTCGCTTGAGCGCACGCTCTTCGGTGTCCGAGCCGCGGGGAGGTCCGGCACCCGGCTCCATTCGCCTGAGTTCGGGTCTCGCGGCGTCCTCTCCGCGGCGTTGGCCGGGCGCAGCGGCCGGCTGTTCGCGGCGGGAGGCGATCCACGCCTCGACGTCGGCGGCGGTGAACGTGAGGTGTTTGCCGAACCGGTGTGCCACCGGGCCGAGCCCGCGGCTGCGCCAGTCGTAGATGGTGGCGACGGGCACGCCGATTACCTGGGCCAGGTCACGGATGCCGATCATGGGATCCAGGCCGCGCCTGGGCTGTCCGAGATGCGCTTCGCTCATGGAAGGCAGGTGCGCCCCGGTTCCCCCGCCGCCACGGGCCAAGAACGACCGGGGACAACCGGTCGGCCCTTGCGGCAGGCAAGGCGCACCGGACTTCAAAATGCTGGGTTTCTGCTGGACTTGGCATTTTCCAGGCTCCTCAACGGAACACGGAAACGAGCCTGACCTCGCCACACACGCGGGCCACCGGTCGGGATGCCGGGATTTGAACCGGGGCCCCCTGTGGTAAACCCTAAGAGTTGGTCATATTTCAGTAAAGGTCATTGCACGTCATTGAGTGGCCTGAACGCGGTTTCGACTTGTCGCCAGATGCAGTTAGGTGGGGTCGCTTGGCATCCAAAATGTGCGGCATTCAAAACGGGCTTTACCTTGGCCCGTCCTCACCGGTGAAAACCACTCGCGGGTAGTCGACCGTGGCGGCGGTTTCGCGCTGGTGAGAGCTGATCCTCAATGACCGTTTGATCGCGAGCCCAGCGGTCTGCATCAGCCGGAGCTTGTCTATCGGTAATGGCTCCGGCGCAGTGTGCTCTACAGGGCCACGGCCTTTGCCGCCCTACGCGAAGTGGGCGACCGGCTGGCGCAAACTGGGCCGGGCGGCTTGTGCCTCGGTCAGCAGAGCGCCCTCCAGAGCCTTCCGGGCGGCATCGTTGTCAACCGGCTTGGGTAGCGGCCTTGTCCCGCTCCAAGCCGAGACGGGCGCTGGCCCGGTACGCCGTCGAGCAGGAGCGGTCCATCCGGAGCGCCGCCTCATGCTGCGACACGGCTTGCCCGTGGAGCGTCGTCAGTTCTTTACCGTCCGAAGCTGACCCATCGGGGCGTGTCTCTGGACACTCGGACGCTCCCTCCGCGAGTCTGCGCTTGCTAACCCACTTCACCGGTTGACGTGCCGAAACGCGCCTGGCTGCTACCTGGGCAGGTTCAGTCGCCATAGTGGTAGCGGGCCTGGAGGATCAGCAGGTTGCCGTCTTCGATGCGGTAGACCAGCCGGTGTTCCTGGTTGATGCGGCGCGACCAGGCGTCCACATACCTGAGCGGCTCGGGTTTCCCGATGCCGTCAAACGGGTCGCCGCTCATTATGTTGTCGATGAGGCGGTTGACGCGGCGGAGCATAGCCCGGTCGGAGGCTTGCCAATGGCGGTAGTCCTCAAGGCCATGGGGCGAAAGGATCAGGTTCATAGGTCAGGAACGGTCGAGGTCGAAAGCTACGCCCTGCCCGGCGCGCAGCGCCGCGTCTGCCTCGAGCAACCTGCGGGCGTTGGCCGGTGACCGGAACAGGTAGGCGGTCTCGTTGAGCGAGTCGTAGTCCGCTTCTGAGATAAGGACGGCGTTCCCGCGCTTCGACGCGATCCGGACTGGTGCCCGGTCGTTATTGACCTGTTCGATCAGGGGAAATAGACGCTGACGGGCCTCGCTGGCAGTTATGGTCACGGCTCCTCCAAATGGTACGGCGATCCTGTACCGCAATAGTACAACACACCGCGTGGGCGCGCGTGAACCTGGGCGGGCTGGTGCAAACTGCTCTCCCGGCGTTGACGGAAGGGATCGCCCGCCGGGCGCAGATGTTTGCCGATCCAATGTTCGGAGAATGCCCCGTAGCGGCCCCCCGACCGCATATCCGACAGTCATAGCCCAGCGTTCTCGCAGGTCACAAGCCCAATCAGTCGGGATGGCGGGATTCGAACCCACGACCCCCTGCTCCCAAAGCAGGTGCGCTACCAAGCTGCGCCACATCCCGTCCGCCCAGTGAGCCTAGCTGACCGCAAGCGTGGGCGCCACTACGAGCGGGCGACGGGAATCGAACCCGCGTAGCTAGCTTGGAAGGCTAGGACTCTACCATTGAGCTACGCCCGCGAGCCTGGCGGCATGCACCCCAGGCTGGTAGATCACGCTAGCGGCCGGCGCGGCGCGCGAACCGATGAACACCGTCTCGGCTTGGCATAACCACCGAGCGCACCACCATGCACTTCGCTCCTCAAGTGTTGTCAGCCCGGCATCCTGGCCCGCCCGCGGCCCTCCGCTGGCGCGATCTCCTAGGTATCTTACCTGGCGATACCCCAAAGCGGCGGATCTTGTCTGGGAGGCGGCGCGGCGGCATCGGCGGCAGGCAGAAGCCGGCCCAAACCGGACGCTGGGAATATTCATCGCTGGGAGGAAGTTGGGTCTTGGCGTACGCCGCAAGCAAAACTACGAGGAGGCCCAAACATGCCCTGTCACGCATTGCCAAAAGCACCAGCGACTGTCACGGATGACCGCCTGACTGATCAACTAACCGTGAGTGCCGAATGGCGCCTGAACCAGGCCGAGGGAGCCGTTGAGCTTGCCGCGGGCGCGCCGGAAATGGCGCCGCGCACACCCCTGGACGCAGTTGTTGACGCTTGTGACCAGGCCCGGCGCCGGTCAGAGCAGGCCGATCTAGATGCGGAAGCGGTTTGGATCCTGATTGACGCGGGTGACTTGGTCGAGGCCCGGCAATTGCTCGCCGGACGCTTGGCCGCTCAGGCTGAGGAAGCCAAGGGCTTCGCCCGAATGGCCGAATTTGCGGCCAACGAGATGGCGGGCAATTGTGTGGCCGCGGCGAAAGCGGTGGACCAGGTCCAGCCAGTGTTGACACGGGCGGGCGAATCGGCTTGGCAATCGGACAGCCGGTGGCTAAGTGACGCGATCACCCGGGTCGCGGGGTGGCGGTGCCGGATCGCTCACGCTGAAGAAGAGGCCGATGCCGCCCGCGAACTGGCCGTAGTCGCGGCAGCTCACACCGTCCACGCGCGGATAGTCTTGGGACTCGCCACGTCGGATCTTGAGAAGGCCGAGTCGCGCCAGATGACCAGCCAGGCGGAAGCTGTCTTGGTGGGGCAGGGAATCGGCTGATTTCGCGACACGCCCACGCCCTAGCCGGCCCTCGAACATACGTTCGCTAGACTGGCCGGCGGATGGAAGTTATCCACAGGTGCCGCGTTTCTGCCATCACAGTGTCAGAGGTCCGTTCTAACCTAGATAGCGTTCGGTTCGGTTTCCACGTTTGAAGTGAAGGGCACGGGTATGGCTCAGGTAGATAGGGACAAGGCGCTTACGAGTGCGCTGGCGCAGATTGACCGTCAGTATGGCAAGGGGTCAATCATGCGGTTGGGGGATGAGACCCACGCGCCAGTTGACATCATCCCGACTGGCTCAATCGCGCTGGACGTGGCTCTGGGCATTGGCGGGCTGCCGCGGGGTCGGATCGTCGAGATCTATGGCCCGGAATCATCCGGCAAGACGACAGTTGCGTTGCACGCGGTCGCCAACGCGCAAAAGGGCGGCGGGATCGCCGCCTTCATCGACGCGGAGCACGCGCTCGATCCAGAATATGCCCGCAGGCTCGGGGTCAACACAGATGATTTGCTGGTCTCCCAGCCAGACACTGGTGAACAGGCTCTTGAAATCGCTGACATGCTGGTCCGTTCCGGCGCGTTGGACATAGTCGTAATCGACTCTGTCGCGGCGTTGGTGCCAAAGGCAGAAATCGAAGGCGAAATGGGGGACACCCATGTTGGTCTGCAAGCCCGTCTGATGTCCCAGGCCATGCGGAAGATGACGGGGGCATTGGCCGTGTCCGGCACCACCGCCGTGTTCATCAACCAGCTACGCGAAAAGGTGGGCGTGTTCTTCGGCTCGCCGGAGACAACCACCGGCGGGAAGGCCCTGAAGTTCTATGCCTCGGTCCGCCTGGACGTGCGCCGTATTGAGACTCTCAAAGAAGGCACTGAACCGGTTGGCAACCGGACCCGCGTCAAAGTGGTCAAGAACAAGGTCGCGGCCCCCTTCAAACAGGCTGAATTCGACATCCTCTACGGCCAGGGGATCTCACGCGAAGGCAGCCTGATCGACTTGGGCGTTGAACACGGGATAGTCCGCAAGTCCGGGGCGTGGTACACCTACGGCAACGACCAGCTTGGCCAAGGCAAAGAAAACGTGCGAGCCTTCCTGAAAGACAATCCGGCCTTGGCGGATGAGATCGAACAGAAGATTCTGGCGGCGCTGGGGATCACGCCGGGGGCGAAAGGCCCAGATGACGCTGCTGGACCGGAGGCAGATCCGGTATCGACCCCCGCCGCGGCAGCGACCGGTGCCCGGAGCGGTACGGCCAAGACCGCATCTAAAGCCGCCGCGGCCAAGGGCAAGTGAAACTCGACCCGGACGAAGAGCTTGCACGGTCGGTCGCACTGAAAGCGTTGGACGCCGCACCGCGTTCGCGGGCGCAGCTCGCGGAACTCCTGGCCAAGAAGGAAGTCCCAGCGCGGACGGTGGCCCGGGTACTGGACAGGTTTGAGGAAGTCGGCCTGATTGACGACCAAGCACTGGCCGGGGCCTTGGTCCGCACTCGCTTGAGTGAGCGGGGGCTGGTTGGCCAGGCCCTGAGCCAGGAATTGCGCCGCAAGGGCATAGCCCCAGATGTGGCGGCTACCGCGATGGCCCAAGTGACCAGGGAAGATGAGGCCGCCGCGGCGGAGCACTGGGCGTTGAAGAAACTGGCGGCAACGCGGAGTCTTCCAACTCAGACGCGTCTGCGGCGGGCAGCCTCGCAGCTAGCCCGTAAGGGCCACCCGCCCGGTGTGGCGTTTGAGACGGTCAAGCGGTTGCTGGCACAGGAGGAGGCCTGCTCCTCTCACTGCGGGCAACCCTTAGGCTTGGACCAGCCATGACTGATCAACCGCCGCCGACTTACGCCGTACGGACGCTCGGCTGCCAAATGAACGTACATGATTCCGAGCACATCGCTGGGGTCCTTGAGGCCGCCGGCTATGTCGCGGCCGGAGGCGCCCCAATCCGGTCGCAGGGAATCCCGGAAGCTGATCTGGTGGTCATCAACACATGCGCTGTCCGGGAAAACGCTGCCACCAGGCTGTTCGGCAACCTGGGACAACTGCGCCAAATCAAAGCCAGCCATCCGGGAATGCAGATCGCCGTGGGCGGCTGCCTGGCCCAAAAGGACCGCGCCGGGATTGTCGAGAAAGCGCCGTGGGTGGACGTGGTCTTTGGCACTTACAACCTTGGTTCACTCCCGGTCTTGCTGGAACGTGCCCGTCACAACCAGGCCGCCCAGGTGGAGATCGAAGAGGCCTTGAGCGTCTTCCCGTCGACCTTGCCAGCCCGCCGCGATTCGGCCTTCAGCGCCTGGGTGTCGATCTCCGTGGGCTGCAACAACACCTGCACTTTTTGTATTGTGCCGTCCCTGCGCGGGCGGGAACGCGACCGGCGCCCAGGAGATATTTTGGCTGAGGTCGAGGCGGTGGTCGCCGAAGGTGCCGTTGAAGTCACGCTATTGGGGCAGAACGTCAATTCATATGGCGCCGAGTTTGGCGACCGCACCGCTTTCGCCAAGCTCTTGCGCGCCGTTGGTCACGTTCCGGGACTGGAACGACTGCGATTCACCTCCCCGCACCCGGCTGCGTTCAGTGATGATGTGATCGAGGCCATGGCCCAAACCCCGGTAGTGGCGCATCAGCTTCATATGCCACTGCAGTCGGGTTCAGACCGCATACTCAGGGCCATGCGCCGGTCCTACCGGGCGGCCCGTTTCTTGGGGGTCCTGGAGCGGGTACGGGCCGCCATGCCAGAGGCCGCCATCTCAACAGACGTGATTGTCGGTTTCCCTGGTGAAACCGAGGCGGATTTTCAGGCCACCCTTGATCTGGTTGCGGCGGCTCGCTTCACGAGCGCTTTCACCTTCCAGTATTCGGTCCGTCCAGGAACGCCCGCAGCCTCCATGCCGGATCAGATTCCGGCGGACGTAGTGGGCGAGCGTTTCGCTCGGCTCGTGGCCCTGCAAGATCGGATCAGCGAAGAAGACTACGCTGCGCAAATCGGCAAGCGGGTGGAGATCCTGGTGGGCTCAGGTGAAGGTCGTAAGGACCGGCAGCGTTCACGCGTATCTGGTCGCAGCCGCGAAGGCCGTCTGGTTCACCTGGCCCTGCCGGAAGCGACGCTATCCGTCGCCGCGCCCGTCGCCGGGCCCGGCGACAACGTTCAGACCGTCATCACGGGCAGTGCGCCGCACCACCTAATCGCTGACGCGGCCCTGACAGGCGGCCCGTTCAAAGTCATCCGCTACGCGGAGCGCCGGCCGGACGTCAGTCCTCACGGCGGTTCACTCCAGCGCCAGCGCCCCATGCTGCGCACGAAGCTCCCGCTTCAGAATCTTTCCTGAAGCGTTCTTCGGCAGGGTCTCCGCGATAACGACGTACCTAGGCGTCTTGAAGCGGGCTAGGCGCTGGCCCGCGAACCGGATGACGGCATCGGGCGTCAACGCCGCACCTGGGCGGGGCACCACCACAGCGGCGACGGCCTCAACGAAACGCGGATCAGGCACGCCTATGACGGCCGCCTCCAGCACTTCCGGCATCTGGTAGATGGCCTCCTCGACTTCGCGGGAGGCCACCTTCTCACCGCCAACATTGACGGTGTCCTTCACCCGGTCAACGAAGTACAGCCGGCCAGAGCCCGAACGGTATCCCTGATCACCGGTGTGGAGCCACCCTCCAGCGAAGAGGGCGGCGGTGCCTTGAGGGTCATCCAGATAGCCGGCACAAGCGTGTGGGGAACGGAAAACGATTTCCCCGGTCTGACCCACGCCAACCGGCTGGCCGTCTGGGCCGAGGATCGCCATTTCAACGTTCAGGGCAGGCAGGCCAGCAGAACCAGCGAATTCGAGTTGATCCTCGGGCGGCAAAATGCAGGCCGCCGGGCTCATCTCGGTCTGGCCGTAGAAATTCCACAATCTGAGGTTGGGCAGCCTTTCCGCCAACTCAAGCAAGACCGGCACCGGCATGGCTGAGGCACCGTAATAGCCCTTGGCCAGCCCCTTTAGCTTGGCCGGGTCGAAGGTCGGAGAGTGGAGCAGCTCAATCCACTTGGAAGGCGTGGCGAACATCTTGTTGACGCCGTATTCCTCGATCGCTCGGATGATGCGGGCGGGCCCGGCTGAACGCAACACCACCGAGGTGGCTCCCAAGTAGATATCGGGCGCCAGGAAGACATCTAGTTGGGCGCAGTGATAGAAGGGCATGAAATGAAGGTCTGTATCAGTGGCCTCGGCGCCGCCGGAAACGATCGTTGAAACGTATTGCCACATCAGCGAACGGCTGGTCAACTGGACGGCTTTGGGGCCGGCCTCGGTTCCAGAAGTGAACATTAGGCGGACAACGTCGTTGTCCGCCAACGGTACCGGCTGCGGCTGCCCCGGATAATCCAGCCATTCATTCAGGTCGCGCCAGCCGTTCTGAGCAGCCCGGTTGCCCGGTGTGATCGCCAGACGCTGAGCCTGTGGCAGTCCAGCCAGATTCACCGCCGCCTGAGCGGTGTCAATCAGGTGTTCCTCAGCGATTACGGCCCGGGGCTTGGCCAAGGCCAGGGCGGCTGCCACTTCTGGGGCACTGAGCAGGAAGTTGATCGGCGCCAAGATGACCCCGGCGCGGGCGGCGGCGAAGGGAAGCACCGCCAGGTGCCAAGAATTGCGGCTGAAAGATGCAACCACGTCACCTTTGCCAAGGCCATCGGCTTGCATCGCCGCCGCAGCCGAATCAACCATCCGGTCAAGTTCGCTGAACGTGATGGCGGCCGGGCCGTCAATCAGGGCTAGCTTGTCTGGATAACGTCCGGCGGAGCGGCGGGTGATATCCGCCAGGCTATGGGAAGCGACTGTTCCGGCGAGCGACGTGTCCGGATTGGTTGGACGGGCTGTACTGACCGCGGCGGGCCGGACCGCGGCCGGAGGGACTGGGTTTCCGGCGGATGGGCTGGCCGTTGGGCCATCTGACGAGTGGTCGAGGGAATTGCTCACGCCACAAGGCTACGGTCCCGTAAGTTGTCCCGGTTATGGCGCCGCCCCCAGGATCCCGCCGCCCAATTTGTCGTTCTTCAACCACATCGGGGACAGGCAGGCAATAGACTGCCGTTGGTACCTTGTCCCACTAGCGGAAAGCCGGATCATGACTGTTCCCCCACACGAGGGCCAGCGGGGTCTTGAAGGACGCCCGCCGCCACCGGCATATGCGGCGTGGAATCAACCTGGCCAAGCCCAGCGGGATCAGCCGCAGCGAGTTCAACGAGCGGCCGGCCCGCCGGATCCGTTCTACCGTGATTGGCCCGGCGGCGTCCGCCCAGATGGCGCTTTAGGTGCCGGCCCAATACCTGCGACCAGCAGTTTTGGCCCTCACGCGGAGGCCGCTGAGGCCAGCCGGCTAGGGCCTTCCACGGCGTCGTATGGTCAGACCGACCAGCCGCAGACATTCGGCAATACATACGCCCTGCCGGATTACCGGATCCCGCCGTCTGGGATTGGGCGGCCGCCGCTGGATCAGCCCTGGTATGACATTGGCCCCTTCAATGCCCTGATCCGTGGCTTCCAGAAGTACGGGACCTACACCGGCCGGGCCTCGCCTCGGGAATTCTGGTGGTTTTACCTATGGAATGCCGGGCTGACGGCCGCTTTCTTTGTGGGCTTCATCTTCACTTCTGATTGGCTGGCCTTTGGTGACGCCATCGAAGCCGATCACGCCGAGGTGGGCGTGATCGGGCTGCTGACCCACCTGCAGGACTTGAAGCTGGGTGGTCTGTTCGTGGTGCTTTTGCTGGTTTGGTCATTGGGCAGCTGGACCCCACTAACAATGGTGTCATGGCGGCGCCTGCACGATGCCGGCCATTCGATCACCGCCTACCATTCTGCGGGTATCATCCCGGTGGTAGGCCCCTTGATGTTCGTGAGTTACCTGTCTGCGCCGCCCTCGCCCCAGGGCGACTTCTACGATCAGTTAGACCAAGCCAGACTGTCATCGGACGCAAACCGCAGGGCCAGGTTGAAAGAGATGGGCCCGGCCACCCGCCGGTTCTATTCGTGAAGGCCGCAGGACATCCCAAGGGGAAGACTGAGGGGCGCCCCCGCTAGGCGGCGCATCTAGGAAGTCAGGGGAACGCCATGGGCGTCGTACGCCCACTGTGTACCGGGCTTCGCGACCAGGATCAGGATGCCCTCAACCAGGCCCCAGATCGCTGAGACCCAGGACAAGAAGAAAAGGCTCAGAAGCGTGAGCAGCAACTGGACCACGGCAATGCCGGTGCGGCCCAGGTAGAAGTTGTGAACGCCAAACGCACCCAGGAAGATTCCCAGCAGGCCCGCCGCTATCTTCGACTTGGCGTTGGGGTTGACCGCGGGGTACCCGCCCTGGCCGTATTGCTGCTGGGCGTACGCTTGTTGTTGGTCATAGCCGGCCTGCGGTGGATACCCAGGCTGTGAATAGCCCTGCTGCGGGGGCGGATAGCCCTCCTGACCGTAGGCATTTGGGTCGCTTGGCGGATAGGTCATGAAGGTCTCCTGGGTTGTAACGCTGACGGGTGTCCACCGCCACGGTAGCAGCACTTCCGGCGCTACGCGAGCTTGCCTGTTTGCCAAGCGTGGAAGACTAGTGTCACGTGGACCCGAACTCGAACGCTGAAGCGCTGGCGGCAGCCTTGGCAAAGGATGTCCGCGGCCGGGTCGACACGTCCCAGATTAGCCGCGCCATGTACTCAACGGACGCGTCCAACTACCGGGTCGTCCCCCAAGTCGTGGTCTTCCCCCGTGACGTCCATGACCTAGCCGCTGTGAGCGACATCGGCCGCCAATTCGAGGCACCGGTGACGATGCGCGGGGCGGGCACATCCTGCGCGGGCAACGCGGTCGGGCCGGGCATAGTCGTTGACACTTCGCGCCACCTGAACCGGGTGCTCGGGATTGATCTGGAAGCGCGTACGGCGAGGGTCCAGCCGGGCGTGGTGATGGACACGTTGCAACGGCGGCTTGAGCCGCACGGCCTACGGTTTGGACCGGACCCTTCGACGCATTCGCGTTGCACTTTCGGAGGGATGATCGGCAATAACGCTTGCGGTAACCACGCCGTGGCGTACGGCCGGACGGCTGACAACGTTGAATCCTTGACCATGATTGACGGCCACGGACACCGAATCAAGGCGACGGCCGGTGACCTCTCCGCGGTGGACGGTCTGCCCGAATTGGTGGCAGCTAGCCTGGCGGTGATCCGGACCGAATTCGGCCGGTTTCGGCGGCAGATCAGCGGTTACGGCTTGGATCACTTGCTGCCAGAGAATGGCGCCAATCTGGCTAGAGCCCTGGTAGGCAACGAGGGCACGCTCGGAATTGTGACTGAGGCGGAGCTGCGGTTGGTGCCGTTGGCGCAGGCCCCGGTCTTGGTGGTCTTGGGTTACCCGTCCTTGCCCGATGCCGCCGACGCCGTTCCAGCCCTTCTAACGTGCCAGCCCTTGGCGGTGGAGGGCCTCGACGCGCGTCTGGTTGACGTTTACCGCCGTCACCGTGGAGCCGTGCCGGAATTGCCGCCGGGCGGAGCCTGGCTGATGGTTGAAGTGGAAGATTCGGCGGCCGCTGACTCAGTTGTGGCGGTGGCGGGCACGGCTCAGCACCGGGTGTTGCCGCCCGGCCCGCAAGCGCGGGCCATGTGGAGAATCCGGGAAGAGGGCGCCGGTCTGGGGGGACGCACCCAGCACAACCGGCAGGGCTGGCCCGGATTTGAGGACGCCGCTGTCCCGCCCGCGAACCTCGGTTCTTATTTGCGCGAATTTGATGGTCTGTTGAATGATTTTGGCCTGGAGGGGCTGCCCTATGGCCATTTGGGCGATGGCTGCGTCCATATACGGATCGATTTCCCCTTTGAACGTGGCTCCACGGTGTTCCGGCGCTTTATGGAAGCGGCCGGCGCGCTGGTGGTGGACCATGAGGGCTCTTTGTCTGGTGAACACGGTGATGGCCGGGCGCGTTCTGAACTAATCGAGCTGATGTATTCACCGTCGGCGATCAAGCTGATGGAGCAGTTCAAGGGCCTCTTTGACAGTTTCAACTTGATGAACCCGGGAGTGAAGGTCTGTCCGGCGCCACTGGACGCTGATCTGCGCCGGCCCAGTGCCCGGGCTATCAGGGCTTCCGGCGGGTTCGCCTTCCGGGAAGATGGCGGCGACCTGACCCGGGCCATGCACAGGTGTACTGGCGTGGCCAAATGTCATGCTGACAACACCGCCGCGGGCGGTTTCATGTGCCCGTCGTTCTTGGCCTCGGAAGAGGAAAGGGATTCAACCCGTGGCCGGGCGCGGGTGCTTCAGGAAGTCGCCAACGGTTCGTTGATTGGGTCCGGATTTGATTCCCCCGAATTGGCCCAGGCCCTGGAGATGTGCCTGGCCTGTAAGGCCTGTTCCCGTGATTGCCCGGCAGCTGTAGATATGGCCCGGCTGAAATCGGAATCCTTGTTCCGGCGTTACCGGCGGCGCCCACGCCCGGTGGTGCATTATCTGTTGGGCTGGTTGCCACGGTGGACTCGGCTCGCTTCGCGAGTTCCGGGATTGGCGAATCTGGTTCTGCAGGCCCCGTTCTTGGGCAAGACGGTGCTGCGCCTAGGAGGGATGGATCCGCGCCGGTCATTGCCCAGGTTCGCGGCCGAACCGTTCCATTCGGCGGACGCCTGTCCGGCGCCGGCCGCGGACACGGCCCAGATCAAGGGCGGCCAGCCGGTGCTGTTGTGGGCGGATTCCTTCAGCGCAGCGCTTGATCCCGGTATTGACCAGGCTGCGGCGGATGTCCTGGCGGCGGCCGGCCACACGGTCTATGTGGTCCCGCCCGATGTGTGCTGTGGATTGACCTGGATCACTACCGGCCAGTTGGGTGGCGCCAAACGGCGGCTGCGGGCGTTGTTGAACGTGCTGGGCCCGTTTGCCGTCAATGGCTTGCCAATAATCGGGATAGAGCCGAGTTGTGTCGCCGTTTTGCGTTCCGATCTGCCTGATCTTCTGCCGGGTGATCCGAGGGCCCAGGCCGTCGCCCGGACGGCCCGGACGTTGGCCGAACAGCTAACCCAAGACATAGCCGCCGGGCACTGGGAACCGCCTTCATTGGAAGGGCTTGAGTTGGTGGCGCAGCCGCACTGCCACCAGCACGCCGTGATGGGTTGGGATACTGATTTCGAGTTGCTGACTGGCCTTGGCGCGAAAGTCAAACGGATCGCCGGTTGCTGTGGTATGGCTGGGGACTTCGGCATGGTGAACGGGCATTATGAGACTTCGGTCAAGATAGCCCAGCACTCGCTCTTGCCGGCCTTGGCCGAATCCCCGGAGGCCCAATTCCTGGCTGACGGTTTCTCTTGCCGGACTCAGGCCGCTGACTTAGCCGGTCGCCAAGGCAAGCACTTGGCGCAGTTTCTAGCCGAACACTTGGACCGTGCGACCTGAGCTGTTCGCCATTGTTGGGCCTACCGCTACCGGCAAGAGTGAGCTGGCTCTTGACGTGGCTGAACGTTTGGGCGGTGAGATCGTCAACGGGGATGCCATGGCGCTCTACCGGGGGATGGAAATTGGGACGGCGCGGACCTCGCCGGCCCGGCGGCGGGGGATAGCCCACCATCAGCTCGACGTCTTGGAATTGACTGAAGAAGCGTCCGTTGCTGCCTATCAGCGCCATGCCCGCGAGGACATAACGGGCGTCTGGGAACGGGGCCACCAGCCGTTGCTGGTGGGCGGTTCGGGGCTGTACATCCGCGCCGTCACCGACCGGATTGAGTTCCCTGGTCAGAATCCGGCGGTGCGGGCCAAGTGGGAAGCGTTGGCGGCCTGCCGTGGCGGCCCGGAACTGCACGCAGAACTGACCCGACGAGATCCCGCCGCCGCCAGCGTCATCAATCCCGGCAACGTCCGTCGGCTAGTCCGTGCCCTGGAGGTGATCGAATTGACCGGCCGTCCGTTCGCCGCACAGTTGCCGTCTTTCACGGCCTGGCGCCCGCTGCGAATCATTGGCCTGAACATGGAACTTGACCGGCTTGATCGATTGATTGAAGCGCGGACCGCGCAGATGATGGAGGACGGCTTGATAGAGGAAGTCCGGGGTCTGGCCGCGTCCGGCCTCAGGGAGGGCCGGACCGCGGCGCGAGCTATCGGCTACCGGGAGGCGCTGGACGTGCTGGATGGCGCACTCGATCCGCTTCAGGCGCGGGAGCGGATCGCGTTGGCCACCAGGCGTTTGGCCCGCAGGCAGCTAAAGTGGTTCCGGCGTGACCCAAGGATTATCTGGTTCGCCGCGGACCGCCCGCGCCTAGCAGCGGAAGTGCTCGCTTCATTGCGCTGACCTGGGGGTTTGTGCTTCTGAAAGTTTTTTCGATAGCTCAATTTGTGTTGTTCTGGTGTTGACGGATGAGTGACCTGACGGGTTGCGGCACCCTTCCTGGTAAAGAGCCTTGACAGTCCCTCATCTGACCCCAGGGTGTTGCGCTTCTCCCATGGTTGGTGGCTGGCCCGTAAGCTTGGACCGACCCGGAGCACCTGAGGAGACAGTTTTGGTTATGACGCCCGATGCCGCCGCACGGCCGCCGCTGACGTGGCGAGTCGCACTGGTGCCGCTCTTGGCGGCGGCATTGGCTGTGGCCTTGGGATGCAGTCCGGACCAGGACGGTCCTAACCCGAGTGGGAGTCCTGGCTCCCAGCCAGAAGCCTCACGGCCGGCCAACGCTGATGGAGTGCCCTATGCGAGCGCCTTCATCAGGTCGCCAATTGAGATGCCAGTCCAGTCCTACTATGACGCCATTGATTTGGTGTTGGACGCTGCCGAGCAGGAATCTGAAGCCGCCTACGGCGACTGGATGTCCAAGTCTGAGACCGCCATCGCGGAGTGTATGGAGGACGCCGGCTTCACCTACTATCCGCTGGACGAGGAAAGCGGGCCGGCCCTAGAGGAGCTTCTTCCGGACCCGGTTTCTGGGGTTGACCTGGATGTTCCTTGGCTGCCAGCGACCTTGGAAGAGACCCAGCGCTTCGGTTATGGAATCACACCCGTCGATGGGCTCACAACGGCGGAAGTGAGCCGATCTGAAGCCCAGGCCAAGAATGATGAATACCGGGCCTCCTTGCCCGCCGGCGACGGGAACGAATATGACCTGTCATTGACTGGCTATGGCACGGGCGCGGACCTTGGATACCGGGAAGACAACTGCACCGCCAAGGCTGAGAAGGCGTTTCCGGTGCCTGCTGTGAATACTCCAGATGTGCCCACTGATGTGCTGTTGGGGGTCATCGCGGTCGTCGAGATTCAACGGCCAGAGGATGGCGGCGGGGAGGATTCCGGCGCTTGGTTGACTCCGGGCGAGCCGGATCCGGACAACATTTGGCTGAACGGGCCGCTGAAGGAACTGAACGCTGAGTACGCCGAATGTGTTACGGCGAATGATCGTTGGGTCTGGGAAGACTGGCCAGCGACGGATCCGTTGAGCCTATTTGAGGCGGCCTCCCGGATGGGGGTGAATGGAGTCATCCGGGATGCTTCGGACCCTGACAGCGACCCGTTCGCCGCGGTGGACCAGGACCCTGATCGTTTGGTCGGGTCCGGCCCTGAGATCGAGGTGGCGGTGGTTGACTTCCAGTGCCGTGAGCGGACCGATTATGTCCAGCGGTTCGCTCAGATTCAGTTTGATGCGGAGGTCAGGTGGGTAGACGGGCATCGATCTGGACTGGATGCGATGATCGCCGCGGTTGAAGCGCTCAAGGAGTGACTTCCAAACCGTGGCCACCAGGCAGCGGTGGGTGGATCAGTAGGCGACTGTGAACCGTTCGCGGCGGTGGCCCGGGTGATGGACCTCATCCAGGACGGCCAGGGCTAGGTCTCCCGCGGAAATGTAACTGTTGCCGTTTTGATCCGCCAGGACCACATTGGTGCCGGTCCTGTAATGGCCCAGCGTTGGCCCAGGCGCGAAGGCGCCAAAGCCGGAGGCGGGGGAGATGCCAAACCAATCCACGCCAGCGGGGGAGGCCTCAAGGTCTTCCAAGACGCCGGCCATTTCAAGAGCCTCGGCCTTGACTGGTGCGGGGAACTGTGGCAGGTCTACCAGGCGCGGGCCGCCCGGTGCGGTCAACAGCGATCCGCCCCCTAGGATCACGCCCAGCCCGAAGCCTAGGCGGTCGGACAGTGAGATGAGCCGCTTGTTCACGGGGCGGACTTGGCCTGCCATGGCCCCGCGTGGTGACAGGGCGGAGATCACCACGTCTGATTCGGCCGAGACGAGTTCAAGGAAGACTGGTTCGGTCACCGAACCGGTCATATATGCGACGCCGCTGAGCTGGCTGGCCGGCGCGGGTGCCTGGCGGGAAACTGAGCGGACTTGATCGCCACGTTGGGCGGCCTGGGACACAACCGCCGCGCCGGCGTAACCAGTGCCTCCTATGACGGTGATCCTTAGCATGGGCTACCTCCTTGACAGCGGGCTTGAGCTTGTGGCCAATGTACACCGCCGGACCGGGCGTAATAGCCTTGGACACTGTGCGCTACGTCTCCACCCGCTCTACAGCTCCGAGCGGTGCAACCTTCAGCGAGATTCTGCTGTCCGGTCTGGCCCCGGATGGCGGCTTGTATCTCCCGGAGCGCTATCCCAGCGCCGACCAAGCTACCTTGGACCGCTGGCGCGATCTGCTGGCCAATCACGGTTATGCCCGCCTAGCTGCGGAGATACTTGGGCTATTCGCAACCGAGTATCCGCCCGAGGCGCTTCGCCAGTTAACCGACGCGGCCTACACGGCTGAGGCCTTTGGCGACCGGCGGATAGCGCCAGTGGATCGCGTGGGGGATACCAATCTGTGGATAGCCCACCTGTCGAACGGGCCGACCGCCGCTTTCAAAGACATGGCGATGCAGCTCATAGGCCAGCTCTTCGAGTATGAACTGGAACGCCGCGACACCTGGCTGGCGGTGCTCGGAGCGACCTCTGGGGACACCGGCAGCGCCGCTGAACACGCCCTGGTGGGCCGCGAGCGGGTCAAGGTGGCCATGTTGACGCCACGCGGTCGGATGACTCCGTTCCAGCAAGCCCAGATGTTCTCCATCGATGATCCGGCCATCGCCAACCTGGCCGTGGAAGGCGTCTTCGACGATTGCCAGGATTTGGTCAAAGCCGTCAATCTGGACGCTGATTTCAAGGCCAAATGGCACATTGGCGCTGTCAATTCGATCAACTGGGCCCGGGTGGTAGCTCAGGTGGTTTACTACTTCGCGGCCTATTTCGCGAGCGGGCAGGAGCGGGTTTCCTTCGCTGTGCCAACGGGAAATTTCGGCAACATCTTGGCGGGTCACGTGGCTCGTGAGATGGGCTTGCCGGTCGATAGGCTGATTCTGGCGACTAATGAGAACAACGTCTTGCATGAGTTCTTCGCGACTGGCGTTTACCGGCCTCGGCGCGCCGACCAGACGGTGGAGACCTCTAGCCCGTCCATGGACATTTCCAAGGCATCCAACTTTGAACGTTTTGTGGCTGATCTTCTGGATCGAGACGGCCCTCAGGTAGCCCATCTATTTGGGCAGGCGCTGGTTAGGGACGGCTACTTTGATCTGAGCGGAACGGCGGCCTTCGCGGCAGCCAACGACCGCTTCGGATTTATCTCTGGCACCTCCACGCACGCCAGCCGTTTGGCCGTGATTGGGGAGCTTTGGCGGGCGCGCCAGGTCTTGGTTGACCCCCACACCGCCGATGCCGTACACGTCGCCTTGGCCGCGGATGTCCCCGGACCGGTGATTGTGACGGAGACGGCTTTGCCGGCGAAATTCGCCCAGACAATCGAAGAGGCGACGGGAAGCCCGCCGCCGGTGCCGGAACGGTTTCGGGGATTGCTCAGCGCACCGCGCCATGTGACGCCGCTGCCGAATGATGCTGAGGTGCTCAAGGCTTGGCTGAATGATTGGCTGAGCGCCAGCTGAGCGGGTCTTGAGGCCGGCTGGCGGCCTGTCGAGTGTTCGATGGCCGCGTCCCGCGCGTTGCACCTACCCGCCCGTCCCCGGGCCATAGAATTTGTTGCCGAGGTTACGTGCCTGTGGCTTGCCACCGCGCCGCTTGCGGCGCGCTGGTCCGCAGCCGCTAGGCTCAGTTGTTGCAACACCCAACTCCGAAAGGGCATTGACATGGGATTGATCCGGGCGGCCATGGGGGCCGTAGGCGGTACTTTGGCTGATCAATGGTTGGACGCCATCGGCGTACCAGACGAGCTTGTTAAACAGGACACTTTGCTGATCAAAGGGCGGCGGCTGCGGGAGGACTCGCGCAGTTCTAACTCCAAGGGCACCGACGAGGTCATCTCGAACGGCACACAAATCGTTGTGCCGACGGCCATGTCCATGCTGTTGGTGGACGGCGGCCAGGTCGTGGATGTCACAGCGGAACCGGGCTACTACACGGTGGACAATTCGGCCCAGCCGTCGGTGTTCGTGGGCCAATGGGGAGATTCGTTGCGCCAGGCCTGGGAGCGCTTCAAGTTCGGCGGCACTACGCCGCAGCAGCAGCGGGCGCTGTTCATCGCTCAGCGTGAGATCAGGGACATCAAGTTCGGCACGAAAGAGCCGATCATGTACTTCGACACGGCTTACAACGCCGAGTTGTTCTTGCGGACCTTCGGGTCGTTCACCATCTTGATCAACAACCCGGTGCTGTTCTTCGCCAATGTTTATGACAAGTCCGCTTCCAGACTCAACTTCTCCGATATCCGGGACCAATTCGTGGCGGAGTTTATGTCAAAGCTGAGCACCGCGATTGCCCAGCTCAGCGGTCAGGGGGTGCGGATCAGCGGGGTTATGCAGTACCAGGATCTGCTGTCGCAGGCCATGCGCGACCTGCTGGATGCTGATTGGACACAGCTACGCGGGATTGAGGTCCTGCAGGTGGCGGTCGAATCTGTCAACTATGACGAGACTTCGCGTGAGCTGATCAACCTCCGCTCGCGCGGTGCCATGTTGTCTGATCCGGCCATCCAGCGCGGCTACGTGGCTGGAACGGTCGCGGACGCTTTGCATGAAGCGGGCGCCAACCCGGAGGGTGGCGCCGGCGGAATGATGGGCATTGGCTTCGCCGGAGGGGCGGCCGGCGGGATGTTTGGCGGCCCAATGGTGCCGTCAAACGCGGGCCCGCCAGTGCCGGCCGCTCCCGGAGTGCCGCCCAATCAGCCACCGCCCGGCCAGCCCATAGTGCCCGTGGCCGGGGCGTATGCGCCACCCGCGCCGGCCGCACCCGTGCCAGGGGGGCCAGTGCCTGTCGCACCGGCGCCCACCCCAGTCCAGCCGCCAGCGGCTGCTCAGCCGGCGCCGCCGGCTGAGCGGGCCGCGGCATCAGCACCGGCAGTGCCCCAGGCGGACGCGCCAGTGCCACCGGCGGGCGCGGCGGCGCCTCGGTTCTGCCCAGACTGCGGGACGCCAACTACTGGCAGCAAGTTCTGTGCCAATTGTGGACGGCAGCTCTACTGATCACGTGCAATGAGCCAGGCAATCGACTACAAGTGTCCCAAATGCGGGTCAACGGTGGTGTTCGACCCAATGCTCGGCAGGTTGCGTTGCCAGTCTTGCGGCACCATCTTCAATTCGGTCGAGGATGTGAGCGGGCGGCCTCCGGGCGTGGGAATGCCAGGAGCTCCGCCGCCACCGCCGCAAGCGGTGAGCGGTTCTGCGCCCGCGGCCAGTGCGGCGCGGGCGGCTGCCGAGGCACTCGCGGCCGAGGCCGCAGCGGCAGCCGCAGCCCAAGGCGTTGCCGGTCAGCCTGCCTCGGGTGAGCGTATTGCGGGCCCAGCTGCTCCGGGCGAGGCGTTCACAGTTACCGGTCAGCCTGACGCCGTTCAGCCCGTTGCGGGTCCGCCTGTCGTGGGCCAAGCTGCTCCGGCTGGCGCTGCTGGGGCCCCACCCGGCGCACCGGGCCCGGGCGTGCCGGCCGCTCCCGGAACCGAGGGCCCAGCCCCCGGAGCGACTGGCGCCGCGCCTGGCGAGGCAGGAGCGGCGGGCAGTGGGGCCGTGGCCCCGGGCGCCGCGGGCGTGCCTGCTGAGGGTGCCCCCGGCCAAGCGTCTCCGCCCCCGGCCGCTCCAACGGGATTGTCTAACGTGGAGTGCCGTTCCTGTGGCGCGCAAATCGTTGTCGCGACGCAGACCCAGGCCTCGACCATCTGCGTCTATTGTCACAGCCCGGTGGTGCTGATTGGGCAGGTGTCGATGGGCCTGCAGCCGGACTCGGTTGTGCCGTTCACAATCAACTCGGAGCAGGCCCGGGAGATCTTCCACCGCTGGATCTCAAAGAAGCGTTACGTCCAGGCCGGCTTCTATTCGCGCGACCGGATCGACAAGCTGGATGGCATCTACTTCCCCTATTTCGCCATTGATGCTCAAGCTGACGTTGAAGCGGAGGGCACCGCCCACTACACCACCAGCTCCAATGATTCGGTTGACCACCACTACTTTCACGTCCGGCGTGCAGGGGAAGTCCAGATTGAGAATCTGCCGCAAGAGGCTCTCCAATCAACCCGGTCTGACAAGATGATCAACCGGCTGCTTCCCTGGAACTTGACTAGGCAGGTACCGTTTGCACCCCAGTATCTGGTCGGCTTCCAGACCGAACGGCGGGACCTCGATTTTGAGGAGGTGGCGCCCCAAGCCGCCCATGAAGTAGATATGGCCGGCCGCCGTTTGATGGCCCAGGACATCTTCTC
>JAIRXP010000045.1 GCA_031268215.1 Bifidobacteriaceae bacterium
GCCGCTGAGCCTCATGTGCTGCTCCCGGGTGTCCACCGGGTGTTCTCGCTGGCGGAGCGGTGGCTGTTGGGAACCCATCAGGGCGGGGTCAAACGCGAGCATCTTCAGGAGTATTTGGATGAGTATTCCTTCCGGTGGAACCGCCGTAACACCCGCCATCGGGGCATGGTGTTCTACCGGCTCCTGCAACACGCCGTCGCTGCCGCCCCGGTCACCTACAAAGACCTCGTGCGGGTCGGGGCGCCGAAGCCCGCCCCGCCCGCGCCGCCCGGCAACCGGGCCGTGCCTGGGACGCTGGAGGCCGCCGACACCGGTCGCAAGCCCTGGAGACAGGCCCACCAGCCCGAGCGTCGACCGGTGCCCGACCGAACCGGTCCGAAAGTTTGACGAAACCCGCAGATCAAGCCAAACAGAGAGCCGCACCGAGAACGCCCAGCCCAACCCCAATCTACGGCACCGACATGAATAACCCATAAGTTAGAAGATGGCCAGAAGATGGCAGCGGAAGGAGCTGCCATGTCTTTCCCTGTAGCCGGAGTCGCCGGAGTCTGTCTGGCGGTGTTGTTCGCCGTCGCCGTAGCGGGAAGCATCGGCCGAACGGTGTCCGTCAGCGCGACAGCGATCCGGTCACGCACCATCCCCGACTTGGCGGAGGAAATCCCTTGGGGAGCGGCAGGTATTGGCTAGCTCGGTGGTGTTATGGCTTCATTTGCGGCCAGCTGCATAAGCGGCGACGCCCTGGGCATGCCAACCGGATTGGACCGGGTATCTCTTAGTGCTCGCGGTGGGGGGTTGGGGCTTTGGCGTGATACACGCCGCTGCCTCGGCAAGATGGGAGCTGCGCGCAGCTTGGTTCATCGCGCCGATAATTGCCACAAGCGCCCTCGGTGTCGCGGTGGGCTTCTGGGGGAAGGCGTGGTGATAGGAACGTTGCACGAGTCTGCCTTGAACAATCACGCGCATGCCTTTGTGAGCGGTTCGGCGGCATCCACAGCCGGCGTGAATTGGGGTAGTGCGGTCATGATGCGTGCCATTTCGGCGTCGTCGGAGATCCCTTGGATGTCGAGCCGGGGAGTGTAAGGGGCCTCCAACGCGGCCATCTCCTCGGCGGTCAATTCGAGGTCGAGTGAGGCGACGGCATCGTCAACGTGGTTCGGGTTGTTGGCGCCAACCAAAGCGGCGGCGACTACGGGCCTGGACCGTAGCCAGGCCAGCGCCACCTGGCCGCGGGTGACGCCCCGGGCTTCAGCAACATCCCCGACCCGCGCGATTATGGCGCGGTCGGATGCCTCAGAGGTGTCCTGGTAGAGGATGTCAGCGTAAGGGTCCCGGGCGGAGCGGGCGGTGGTAGTGCCCCACGGGCGGGCCAGCCGGCCTCGCGCCAACGGGCTCCAGACCACTGTCCCGACGCCCTGGTCTGCGCAGAGCGGAATCATTTCGCGTTCTTCTTCGCGGGCCAGCAGCGAGTAGTGGTCTTGCATGGAACAAAACCTTGCCCAGCCATGCTCGGCTTGGAGACGCAACGCCTTGGTGAACTCCCAAGCACGCATTGACGAAGCACCTAGGTAGCGCACTTTACCGGCCCTGACTAAGTCGTTCAGGACATCCAGGGTTTCCTCCAACGGCGTGTTCTGGTCAAACCGGTGGATCTGGTAGAGATCCACATAGTCGGTCCCGAGCCGGCGTAGGCTGTGCTCAATCTCTGTCATGATCGCTTTGCGGGACAGGCCGCCGCCGTTTGGTCCGGGTCGCATTGGGTGGCGGACTTTGGTTGCTATGACAACATTGTCGCGGTTGGTGAAGTCCCGCAATGCCCGTCCGAGGATCTCTTCGCTGGATCCAAGCGAGTAAATGTTGGCGGTGTCGAAGAAGTTGATTCCGGCTTCGAGGGCGTGGCTGATTATCTGGCGACTTTGGGGTTCATCCAGCGACCAGACCGGGTGACCACGGCCTGGCTCACCGAACGTCATTGCCCCAATAGCGATCGCGGAGACTTCCAGGCCCGTGTGGCCCAACCTGGTGTAACGCATTAGTGGGCTCCCAACTGTATCCTTGGTTTGAAGCGGAGGTCTCTCCGTCTAGAGTCTCACCGTACCGGAGATATCTCCGTTTAGCAATTGGAGGGGGAAGCCCGATGCCGTCCGTTACCGACCCAGCCCCGCCTCCCAATCCGGCCGGGGCCACGCCGTCCGCCACCGCACAGCCCCGTGGACGCCGGCAGGACGCGCTCAAGAACCGGGAGCGCATCCTCCAAACCGCGAGCGAAGCTTTCGCCCGCGACGGCGCGGCGTCTTTGAACCAGATCGCCAAACTGGCTGGGGTTGGTCCCGGAACCCTCTACCGCCACTTCCCTTCCCGCGAAAACCTCATCCTGGCGGTCTACCAAGACGGGATTAGCCAACTGGTCGGCGCTGTGCCTGCGCTGCTGGAAGTCCATCCGCCGCTGGTCGCCTTGCGCGTCTGGTTCCGGCGCCTGGCCGGGTATGTTCGCATCAAACACGGCTTAGGGGAGGCGCTGAGTTCGGCCGTGGTTCAGGCCGTTGTGGATGAAACCTACGCGCCGGTGACCGGCGCGGTAGCGTCCTTGCTCGGCGCGGCCGAGCGCGAGGGAACCATCCGACCCGGAGTGGACCCCGCCGATTTCCTGCTTCTGATGGGCGCACTGTGGCGGGTGCCGGCCGGCGCGGCCGGCGAAGCACAAGCAGAACGAATCCTGGACCTCGCCATCAACAGCCTGGCCAAAGGCAATCATCTATCCTGAGGTGCAGCGCCTCCGTTGCGGTTTCCCGACATGGCCAACCTCCAGCGGATCAATTGTCCGCAGGCGGTTCGGGCTTTGTGCTGTCAGCGTCTGTGCGCATGGCCAACCCAGCCCACACCCCCACAGCTACCCCAATCACCGCCAAGACTGCTTGAGGAGCCGTAGCGTGGTCAAATATGTGGGCTGGCAGCGTCATAGCCAGGCAAACAAAGATGCCGAAGTTCAACAAATTGTCGCGGCTCCGGTCCGCCCTCCAACGGTGCCAAGTGTTCACCGCGCCGAAGCTAACCGCTTCGCAAGCTATCAACATGAAGGCCACCTGGAACGTCATCGGCTGTCCGTTTGCCCGGTGGACGCCTCGGGTCGCGCCCATCCCCAGCCCAGAGCGATGCCCGCTGCCAGCGCGGCGGCGCATGCCAGAGCATGCTGCCAGACGCCCACACTCACGACAGCCACGATAATGACCCCCCACGGCCACAGGCTCGCCACGAGCCTTGCCAGCCACCCCTGCTCAGGGACACCCCGCGCCAACGCGAACAAACTTCGCGTAACATCTGCGGCAAGGAGAACCCCGCACATAAACAACAACACTTCCCTCACTATTTCCATGTCAAATGATCGCCTCCACGGCCATGTGGCATCTGCCGAGCCTCAGCCGCTCCGCCACCGAGTTCGCCAGACTAACCAACAAATCCACTGTGTCAGTTGCCTTCCTCCTCATGGTCGATAGCGTCGCCGCTTTCGTCGCCGCTGACCTCACTGGCTCCGCCATCGGCCGCGGTCGGTCCGGGCTCCGTACCAGTGCCTGTGCCTATACCCAACCCGCTCCACACCCCCATGGTGACGCCGACCACCGCCAAGACCGCCTGAGGCGCCGTCGCATAGTCCACGACCTGGCCTGCCACAAGGACACCACCGCAAACAAAGAAGACCACATTTACCAGACTGTCCCGATCACGTTTCGCCCTCCAACGCTGCCAATAGCGCACGATGGCGGATGTGACTAGAAAGCAAGCTACCAATTGAAAGGCCATCAAGAACGTCATCAGGCCTTCCGTTCAACTGACGGATGCGCCCAGCCCACCGACCACCAACCCCACGCCACACCCGCCGCCAACGCGGCGAGGCCTATCAGAACATGCAGCCACACACCCGCGCTCACGATAGCCGAGACAATGACGCCCCAAGCCCACATTCCCGCCACCAGGGTGGCTGCCCACCCCTCCTCACGGACGCCCCGCGCCAAGCGAAACAGGGTTTGCGTAGCGGCCGCAGCCAAGAGGAGCCCCGCGGCGAACAGCAGGACCTCCATTGCTGTCTCCATGTCAAACGGTCGCCTCCACGGCCATGTGGCATCTGCCGAGCCTCAGCCGCTCCGCCACCGAATTCCCCAGACTCACGAGCTATTCCGCCGCATCAGTTGCCTTCCTCCTCATGGTCGATAGCGTCGCCGCTTTCGTCGCCGCTGACCTCACTGGCTCCGCCATCGGCCGCGGTCGGTCCGGGCTCCGTGCTGTCAGCGTCTGTGCCCGTGGCCAGACTCGTCCACACGCCCACAGCCGCCGAGACAACCGCCAGAACCGCCTGCGGGGCCGTCGCGCGTTCCGCGACCTGAAATGCAATCACTGCGCTCGCGCAAGTGAACATAGCCGCAGTTAACAAACTGTCGCGACTCCGGCTACGCCGCCACCGGCGCCAGGACCTCGCCACACAGAAGCTAACCCCCTCACAACCGACTAGCAATAAAGCAATCAAGAACGTCATCGGGCCGTCCGTTCAGCTGGTAGGCGCCTCAACCCCGCCCACCACCAACCCAAGGCAACACCAGCGGCCAGGGCCCCACCACCGACCAAAGCATGGGGCCAGACGCCCGCACTCAACACAGCTACGACCATGATGCCCCAGGGCCACGTGCATGCCACGAGAGCCGCCAACCACCCCGGTTCACGAATGCCGCGCACCAACCCGAGCAGAACTTGCGTAACGCCTGCGGCAAAGAGAATCCCGCCGCCAAACAGCAGCACCTCCATTGCTGTCTCCATGTCAAACGATTGCCCGCACCACAGCGAAGCAATTCCCAAGCCCCAACAATTCCGCCACCGAACCCGTGAGAGCTCCCCCCAATTCGAACGCGGCTTCCCAAGCAGGACTGGTCTTAGAGTATGCCTTCATGGCTTTCCAACCGCTCTTGGCCAACTTCTTGAGTAGGGCCACCATAGCGTTACCAAACTTGGCGAAGTCACTGCCAAACTTGGCGAACGTGCCGCCGCCGTTACCGTATTTCATCAACCGACTCCACGCCTTGGCGACCTTCGAAGTCTTCTTGAGGCCCTTGATGTACTTGATGAGCTTTACGGCGCCGGTCACGACCTTCGCGCCGGCCAACGCGAAGAGCCCGATCTCGGTGGCGCATGCCACTATGTGGCCCGCCCACCAGGTCACGCTCGGATCAGCCGTGACCGGGAAAGCCGTCCTCGAATCGGTCTCCACAACCTGAACGATTCCTTCAGCGGTCACCTCGTAACGGGTTTCAAGCGCTTCACCGTTGGCGTCGACCGCCCACGGCGCCTCAATGGCTGCCACCTGCTGTACTTGGGACACCAGCTCAGTCTTGACCGGCGCTATAGCGTCCAGCGCCGCCCACTGCGCCCCCGTGAGGCGCGGCTCACCGTCGGTGAGCAGGCTCGTACCCAGAACGCCCCGGATCTCCGCGTCTAAGCGAGCGTCTTCTCCTGCCACGGGCTTTTCGACGCCGATTTCAGCGAAGACTGCAAGAGAACCATCAGACTGCTGCCGCAGTTCTGCCCCGGCCGGCAGATCAACCGGGAACTCGATCTCGGTCGGAGCGCTTTCATCCCCCAGGATGGCGACCAACTGAACTCCCTCGGTGGTGGCGCGGGTGACCAGGTCAGTGCTCGGAGCCACATCGCTGTAGACCACCGCGCCGTTGACGAGTTCCGCCTCGGAAGCGCCTTCAGGTGCGCTCACGGTGACCGGCGGCAAACCCTCCGCCTCTAGAACGACGGCACCGTCAAGCTGGACATTGACCTCACCCTCCTCGGCGTCCGATGCGAACCCACCGGGTGACAACCCAAGTCCCACTCCGTCCTCCGTGCTGGCGGCTTCGGCCAGGGCCGCCGCCGCGACCACATCCCCACTGGAGTATTCAGCGGCCGCTTCAGCGACAGCCGCCTGTTCTTCGGCCGTGTACCCTCCGCTGTGCTCATCTGCTGCTGTAGAAGTCTGATCTAGGCCTCCCTCAGAGCGGGCGTCCGCGGCAGCATTTAGATGCACCCCGGCGGCCAGGACTGCCACGGCGGTGGCCACCGCGACATGCATAATCCAGCCATGCCTTCTGACTGTTGATCGGGATTCATTCACAGCGAATCCTCCCGCTTGAGTACCTTGAGGCTGGGGGTCTTGAGCATCGAATCACTCCACTTCTTCAGAGTTGGGCCGCGCTTGCGCTAAGGGCGACTTTGGACTGCAAGCATTCGAGAGGAGCCGGGCTTGTTAGCCTGAGGCCCTCCTGTAATTGGTCCCTGTTGGGGCCACTGATCGTTCAACGTAGCGGGGCCAGCGCGCTTCGGTCAATCGCATTTGGTGCGTGGCGGCGAATCGTTATCAAAGTGTGACCTTGGTCCCGGTGCGGGTGACCCCGGCCCCAACGGCCTCGACCGTGGCGTGCGGGACAGGTGCGGTGTCGAGAGGGAGCGGTGTTACTTGCCCAATCAGGACTATTGGCCACCAGGCCGAGCAGCCGCTGCGCGGCTGGAGGACGCTCCGCTGACCCGGTCAGAAGCGGATGGGGACGGGAGTTCGTGCCCCTTTGGCAAGGGCGGTCCGGTCTCGGCCGGCGATGGAACCATTTCGACCGATGTCACTACCTGCTCACCCTGAACCTCCTCAGTCGTGATGAGGTATTCGTCCGTCATCAAGCCGATGACCGGTTCGGGTAACAACGGGTCAAGGTACTCGATTTCCAGGGTCACCGTGGCTAGGGTCACCGTCGAATACCCGGCGGCAGACACAACCTCACAATCGGATAGCCGCGCGTCAACTCTGCCGATGCTCACCTGGGTTCCTGACTCACCGTCCAGAGCCACGGGATCAACCTGGGCAAGTGGGCGTTCGGGGGACTTCAAGGCCACTTGGCCTTTCTCTATCAAGGGCTCTTGCGAATCGAGGTAAGCGGTTATCGCGGCGAGCACGTCTGCGGAAGGGTCTGATGCCGCCGCAACGTCGAGTGCGCTATCCGGGAACGGATCCTCCCTCGTAGGTCCGAGTGAGCTGAGTGCAGCGCACCCGGTCACCAGCAGGGCCGTAGCGGCCACAACCATGGTGGGAGCGACCATTGTCCTCGTGATTCTTGCGAGCATTGAAGGCCTCCTCGGCGGTGGGGCGGCGGGCTACCACGATGTGTCACTCAAATGCTAGTCCAACAGGAGGCGGGCGTCATCGGCCCTTTCCCTTGGGGGCGGCCGGGCACCAAGGACACGCCCCCGCGCGATGCGTCATGCATTGCGAATCGTCTACAATTCACGTATGAGTCAAATCGTCGTACGGTCAGATCTGGAAACCGACAGTGCCCTGGAACGCCTCTCCCGGATCACGGGTACCAGCAAGTCCCAAGCAGTCCGCAACGCGATTCGTGCGGCCGAGGGGGAGGCGGTCCTGGCCCAGATGCGCCAGGAGTCTCTCGCGATCCGCGATGATCCCGGTGACCGTGCGGAGATCCGCGCTGTTGCCGAGGACCTGGAGACGCTTCGTGCGTGGTGACGTCTACCGGCTCCGCTCCAATCGCGAAGCTCGGGGGCATGAACAGCGAGGGGTTCGGTACGCCGTAGTGGTCCAGTCGGACCACCTCTTGTTGTCTACAACGTTGGTGGCACCGACCTCTACCAGCGCCAGGGCGACCAGCTTCCGGCCCAGCATTGTCATGGACGGAATTACCACATTGGTCTTGGCGGACCAGGTAACCGCTGTTGATGGCGAAACTCGGATTGGCGAGTTCGTCGGCCGGCTCAGTGCCGAAGAGCTAGCGGAAGTCGACCGGGCCCTCAAGCTGGTGCTCGGGCTGCGCTGACTGCGCGGCCGCCGACCAGGCCCACGCTGGTCTGAAGGCGGCCGGGCACCAGGCGGGGGCCTGCTGGTTCTTTGTACGTATCTGGATTGGGGAAGCCCTGACTGAGTCTGTCCGGCACTATTGAAACTGGCCCGAAGGGCGGCTAACCCTCTGCTTCACCCCGGTTTTCTGGTTCTGGTTCTGGAGCCGGGAGCGGGACTGGCGCAGGCGCGGGAACGGCGGGTCTAGCGGCCAGCGCCAGCATGGCGGCGTTGAGCCTTTCCGATTCGGTGATGAACAGGCTGCGGGCGTCGGACGTCGCCAGGTGGTGAATGCTGGGGGTGACGGGACCATCTGGCAGGCTGATGGTGACTGAGGCCAGATCCCAATGCCGGTCCAGGGGTCCGCTGTGCAATTCAATGCCCTGGATCCGCTCATGGGCCACCAGATCGACGTGGTGAAACAGCCTTCCGTGCCGCAGGACCAGCATGTCAGAAGTGGCAGCGAAACCGTTACGCCGCCAAGCCAGCGGATCAAACAGGCGCGAGCGGCGGGGAGCCACGGTGAAACCAGGGGTAGGCCCCTTGCCGGTCATGGCCGCGATCACCAAGTCCCAATCCTCGGGTTGGGCGAGGGCCGGTGCGATGGCCCAAATGGCGCGCCGGATGATGTCCGGGTTGCCTATTGGGACCAGGACCGACTGGCTGTCCGAATCATCAATGCCGTAGCCCGCCACTGTCATATTGGCCCGCCACCAGCCAAGACGCCGCCAAATTGGTCCTTGGGTGAGTTCCACCCCAACGACTCTGCCGTGGGCAACAGTCTGGGAAATCCGGGTGGTCAAACCGTGGCTGAGGGTCAGCCCGCGGTCCGTCAGCTTGGCGCTGAAGCCAAAGTCTGACACCAGGCGGCTGCGGACTGTCGCGGCAAAGCCAAATAGGGCTGGCAGGACGGCGACGGCAACGCGGGGTTCGCCCCAGATCAAGCCGCCTATCGCGACCAGTGCCATCGCGACTGTTAACCAGGCGCCTGGTGACAGCGCCAGCGCTGCCAGCGCTCGAGAAGTTGGTACTGCGAATAATTCTGGGGCCTCAGAATCGGAATCGCCCAGGAGTTCGCCCAATGCTGTTTCCGCGGTCTTGGGTGCGAGCGCGGAGGGGGCCACTGTGGGAGCCGGTTCGCCGCCGCCCGCCAGAAGACCCCGCACCGGTCCCGCGCCTTCCGTTCGATCAGCGTCCGCATCGGTATCAGTCCCAGAGCCGGCCCCAGCGCCAACGTCAGTCTCAACGCCAACGTCAGTCTCAACGTCAGCCCCGGCACCGGCACCATGGGCATCACCCAAGGCGCCCTGTTTGGCGGCGGCGACCCGGGCCAAGATGACTTGACGCCACCGGGCGGCATCGGACGCCTTGAGGTAGGCCAACTCGACGGCCGAATCGCTCCCACCGGCCACCTCAACCTTCAATTTGACCAGGCCAAGCAGACGGGCAACAAGCGGATGGATGGTGTCGACGGCCTCCACTCGGTCAAGGCGGACGGTCCGGCGCTGGCGGAAGAGCACCCCGGTTGCCAGCTCCAGCGCCGCGCCCTTGATCTGGAAATGGGCCCGGCGCCACCAGATGAAAGCCCAGGCGAAGACCACCGTCAGGAAGGCCACGAAGGACAAGGCAATCCAATGCCAACCGACGGAGCGGGCGGCCTCAAGGGTGTCCGGAACAGAATCAAAGCCGCGGTACCAAATGATCGCGGCCAGCGCGGCGATGGCCGCCCAGCTCCTAAGAAACGGAGTGGCCGGATGTAGACGCTGCCAATCGCCGCCTTCGCCGCTATCCGCGTCATCGGCCTGCTGGGAAGGCCCAGGCGACGCACTGGCCCCACTAACCCCAGTCACAGCCCGGCCATCCGGGAGTTGCCGAGTTCGGAGAGCCGGTCGCGCAGGCGTGCGGCCTCCTCGGGCTCCAAGCCAGGCAATTGCGCGTCCAAAGAGCCTGCGGCGGTGTTCAGGTCGAGCTTCGCTATCCCGAAGGCGCGGTCCAGCGGACCGGCGGTTACGTCAACGTATTGGAGACGCCCATAGGGCACAACCACCATGTCGCGGATGAACAACCCCCTGCGGATTAGCAGGTCGTCAGCCCGTTCAAGGTAGCCGATGGCCCGCACCCGGCGGCCATTCAGCGAAGCTGACCACAGACCGCCCAAGGCTAACAAACCGACGATCAGCCAAATCCACCGGTACGGCGTCGCAATTGCCGCCACCACACCGCCGATGATCGGCACCCCAGACCAGATCCCAATCAGAATCAGTCGCACTTTGATCAGCTTGGGGCTGACGCGCCGCCACTGGGGGCTGTCGGGGTCAAACAGGACGTCGGCCGGCGGGCCGGCTGGCGTTGCCGTCTCCATACTTCTATTACAGCACCATCAACCTGCCTGGCAGCCGGACTGTCCGTCACGCACTTTCGTTCCGCTCCAGGACCCGGCGGATTCGTTTGGCGCTGACCGGATACTTTGTGCCAAGTTGCTGGGCGAACAGCGACACCCGGAACTCCTCGATCATCCAGGGCACTTCCGCCAGCCCGGATGCCGCGGCGGCGCGGCGGACAGCGCTAGCCAGGGCTTGCTGGTAGGCGCGGTCAAGCTCGGCCAATTCCCGCAGACCTTGATCCTCGCGGGCCCGGTTGATGCCCAGTCTGTCCAGCCGGTAGGCATCCGCGGCCAGGTAACGCTTCAGATCATTGAGGCGCCCCAGACCGGCCCGGCTGAGGAAGCCGGCGTCTAGCAGGCGGGCCGCGTGATCCTTAATGTCTGTCGCTGAATTGAGCACAGCCAGCGCCGCCACGTGTGAGGCCTCGGTCTCAATTTGGCGGCCTTGGACTATCAGGGCCGATGCCGTCTTGAGGACTCCGTAAGTCGTGTCCTCTAAGCGTTCACGCAGTTCAGAGCGGAACTGATCATAGGCGGCCTGATTCTCAGGGACGCCTCCGGCGTCAAGAGCGGCGCCGATTACAGCCCGTTGGGCGTCCAACGCCAGGTCCGCCGGCGACGGGTACCGCGAGGCGGCCAGGGGCAGGGCCTGTTCCGGTCGCAGGCGGGAGAGCAACCGTCCTGGCGCTAGGGCCAAGTCCTGCAGCAGCAATTCACGGGTGGCGGCGCGGGTATCCGCCTCGGTCGCGTTCCGCGCCGCCATGGCTTGGTCTAGGGCGGCCTGGCCTGGTCCGCGATCATCCGCTGGTGCCGGGCTGCCGGCCTGGCCGGGACTCTTGAGGCTGGCGGCCACCACCCGGCCAATCGCCGCGTCAATGCGTGGCGCGACTTGGGCGACGACTGCTCCCAAGGAGTGTCCGGAGGCCATTATGCCGCCCCGGGGGTCCTCGATCTGGAACGTCATTTTGAGGTGATCTGGCAGGACTTCCGGGCTCCATGCATCCGGCGGCAGGTGGACGCCGTGCGATTGCCGGAACAGGGTGCTCAGCGCCTCTGTCAGGGGCCTGACCTGGCCATCAGCATTCAGCCAGTCCATGGGGCCACCGAGGTTCTCCAGCGTTTTCCTGGCGGTTTCCTGGGCGGGCAGAAGCTCCGCCCGCAGCGGCTTGGGCAGGGACTTGATCAAAGCCGCGATCAGATCCTGGCGCAGGCCGGGCACCTGCCAGTCAAGCCCAACGCCGCCGGCTCGCCGCGCGAGTCGCACCGGGATGTGAACGGTCACCCCATCTTGGTCTTCGCCGGGCATGTATTCATAAGTCAGCGCCAAACCGAGCCCGCCCGGTGTCCAAGTGTCAGGGAACCCTTGGCCCAGGTTTGGCGCTTCGAGAGCCAGGTCAGCGCTGAGCGTTAGTTGGTCCGGGTTGGCCACGCGGGCCTTCTTCCACCACGCGTCGAAGTGACGGACCGAGCCAATCGAGGCGGGTAAACGCTGGTCATAGAAGTCGAAAAGGTCTTCGGAATCGAACACTTGGCCGGGGGCGCGTGAGCGGTTGGCGAGTTCTTGGGCTCGCTCCAGTAACTCCCGGTTGAGTCGGAAGAACTGGTGGTGGGTGCGCCAATCGCCTTCCACCAAGGCATGGCGGATGAACATCTCCCGTGCCATGGCTGGGTCCACGCGCGACAGGGGTACCGGCCGGGCCGCCACTACCGGGAGGCCGTAGACCAGCACTTTCTCATCAATCACGCCGGCGCCGCGTTTGGATTGCCACCTCGGATTGGCGTAGCTCCGCCGCGTCAGATGAGGCGCCGCCTGTTCAACCCATTCGGGGTTGATGTCGGCGCAGACACGGCCCCACAGTCTTGAGGTTTCCACCAGTTCAGCGGACATTACCCAGGATGGCTGCTTGGTCCGCAGGGCCGACCCAGGATAGATCGCGAACGAGATTCCGCGAGCACCCAGGTACTGGGCGGGTCCCCGTTCACGTTTGGCTTCAGGTCGCCGGTTAGGGCCCTTGGCTCGTACTGGGGTGACCTGCCGCAGGCCGATTTGGGAGAGCAATCCTTGCAGTAGGGCGCGGTGGATTTGGTCGGCTGGCCAATCGAGCCGCCACGGGTTGTTGGCCGATGCCGCCGGGTCGCCCAACCCAGATTTGTCCTGTTCGGTAGTGGCCGGTTTGGTAGCGGCGGGCTCCGGAACTGGGCTCTTGGCGGGAGACTGGGACAGCGGCATCGGGCGCTTGGTTTGGTTCTGGGACCGGCCCCCGGCGGTGGCGGAGCGGGCGGCCCGGCTGAGTTCCTTGACTAGATCCTGCCATTCGCGAATGCGCAGGTAGTTTAGATACTCGCGGCGAGCCAGGCGGCGGAAGGCGGACGACGAGCTGGCGTGGCGGGCGGAGCGCAAGTACTCCCAGAGGTTCAGATAAGTCAGGAAATCGCTGGTTGGGTCCTTGAACCGGGCGTGGAACTGGTCCGCCTGGGCCTGGAATTCTTGAGGGCGCTCGCGGGGGTCTTGGATCGACAGCGCGGCCGCCACAATGATCACCTCCCGCTCAACGCCCAAGCGCGAGGCCTCAATGATCATGCGGGCTAACCGCGGGTCCAGAGGAATTCGGGCGAGCCCTTGGCCAACCGCTGTGAGCTTAGTGCGCCCGTCCAATTCCTCAATGGCGCCGAGTTCCTTCAGGACTCGAACTCCGTCGGTGACGGCGCGGGTGTCCGGCGGCTGGACAAACGGGAACCGGGCCACTTCGCCGGGAGATGACACCACGCCAACGGCCAGCATCCGCAGGATGACCGAGGCCAGGGACGTGCGCAGGATCTCTGGATCGGTGAAGGCTGGCCGGGTCTCATAATCCTCGCGGTCATAAAGCCGGACGCAGATGCCTTTGGCGATCCGCCCGCAACGGCCCGCCCGCTGGTTGGCGCTGGCTTGGGATACGGGTTCGATGGGTAGGCGCTGGACCTTGGTGGCTTTGGAGTAGCGGGAGATCCGGGCCGTGCCCGGGTCGATCACGTAATGAATGCCCGGGACGGTCAGCGAGGTCTCGGCCACGTTCGTGGCCAGGACGATCCGGCGGGCTCCGTGCGGCTCGAAGACCCGGTGCTGTTCGGCCGCGGACAGTCGCGAGTACAGCGGCAACACCTCAATCAGGTCACGGTTAGACGCCTTTTCGGATGACTTGGCGCCATGTCTGGCCCCAGTCTGGGTGGCCCCGGCGCGGGTGGCTCCGCTACGGCGGTTCAGGTCACCGTTGAGGGCATCCGCCGCGTCTCGGATTTCGCGTTCACCAGAACAGAACACCAGGATGTCGCCGTCGCCTTGGCGCATCAGCTCTCGGGCGGCCGCCACGATCGCTGTCGGCTGGTCTTCCGGCACGCCATTGAGCCCCAGCGGCCGGTAACGGAGCTCAACCGGATAGGTCCGTCCGCTGACCTCAATGACCGGCGCCGGATGGGCGGCGTCGCGGCCAAAATGGGTCGCGAACAAGTCAGAGTCGATCGTGGCGGACGTGATGATCAGCTTCAAGTCCGGCCGGCGGGGCAGCAGGTTTGACAGATAGCCCAAGAGGAAGTCGATGTTGAGCGAGCGTTCGTGCGCTTCATCAATGATGATCGCGTCGTAGGCGAGCAATCGCGGGTCGTGCTGGATCTGGGCCAGCAGGACGCCATCGGTCATCACTTTCAGGCGAGTGGCAGGCGACGAATGGTCGGCGAACCTGACCTGGTAACCAACCGTTTGGCCAAGCTCTGTGCCGAGTTCCTGGGAGACCCGTTCCGCCGTGGCGCGGGCGGCGATCCGGCGTGGCTGAGTGTGCGCAATCATCGCGGGCCGGTGGCGGTGCGATTGGTGGGATCCCGCTGGCCCGGTGCCGCCGCCGTAGCCCATTTGGAGCAGAATCTTGGGAATCTGGGTTGTCTTGCCGGAGCCGGTTTCGCCTGAGACGATCACCACTTGGTGGGCGGCGATGGCGCGCGCGATCTCCTCCCGGCGGCCGGTGATCGGCAGCTCCAGCGGGTAAGTGATATCGATTGGCGTGGCCGCGTCTGGCACCGGCCTATTGTCGCAGGCCCGCCCGCCTCGGCCGGCACCGATTCCGTGACTATTGGCTGTGGGCCAAATCAGCCTTTCGGATGACCCGATGTGTTCTAAGCCCAGGTAATCTGGATCTCTCCAGGTACGTGCTGTTGGAGGCCCAGTGCAATCGCTGGCCAGCCGCCTGGACATAGGTCAACGGGGAGACAATGCTCCAGACGGACGCGCGGAAGAAAGCACGGCCCGCTTGGGCCGCGCGCCATTCTGGCTGGGCCTGGGTGATCGCTATAACGCTTGGCCTGCTGACGGCCTATGCCTTGGTTCTGTTTGATAGCCAGGAAGCTCCCATGGGCGGTCTCACCGGGCTTCGTTCCAGTGCCGGGTTGTTCCTGGCGCCGGTGGCGGCGGCGGGCGCCGCAGTGTGGTACCGGCGCACCATTCTGACCAAGCCTTTCGTGGTGACTGCTGGCATCGTGTCAACGTTGCTGACGCTGTTCTCCATCACGGGCCTGAGTTTCGCCAGTCACGGCGATGCCTGCCATTGGTCCAGTTGTTCGAGTCAGGCGGCCTGGTCGGAGCTGTTACCCGCCGCCGCTTTCGGTTACCTGGCCCTGTATTACGCGGCGGTCGCGGCCCTGATCCGCCTGACGGATCGATTGGCGGCCCGCCCAGAGCGCCCAAGTGCGCGAGCCGCGTCCCCGGTCTCCCCAGCCGGTACTTCCACCAAGCCCTCGGCCCCGTCCATCTGGCGCTCTTCGCTCGCCGGGCTTCGCCGCGCCTGGGCTGGCGCCAAGCGATTTGTTCCGGCCCATCCCTTCGCGACGGCCGCTGTGGTGATCGCGGTGTGCTGGATCCCATACCTGGTGATCTTCTTCCCAGGCACCTACGCTTTCGATGGCTTCAGGCAGCTAAATGAGTTTTACGGCTACTTGGACCGCACCACCCATCACCCGTATTTTGCGACGGCGGTCATGGGTGGGCTGTTTTCGGTCGGCAAGGTCTTTGGCATCAACGGTGCGTTGTTCGTTTACACCTTGGTCCAGGCCACTGTGGGTTGTCTGGTATTCGCTTTGACATGCGGGCGGGTCTTCCGGCTGACGGCGGCCGCCAGCGGCGGCCGCCAGGTGCTGACTATATCCGCCTATGGGCCGACACTGGCGTTCTTCGCTCTCAACCCAGTATTCCCAATCGGCGCGACGGTCATTTTCAAAGACTATCCATACATGTTGAGTGTTCTGGTGCTGGTTAACGTGTTGGTGGGCGCCGCGCTGCGGCGTTCGATGGACTCCAAAGCGGTGGCGCTGTTCGCCGCTGGGTCGGTTGGGGCGGCTGGGTTCCGCAACGACGGCATCGTGATTGTGCTGGCCTGCGGCGTGTGCCTGCTCTTGCTGACGCGCGGGCAGCGCCTGCGAGTGGTGGTGACCACCGGGCTGGTCGCCGTGGGGTTGGTCTTCGTCAACACGGTGGTGTTCCCGGCGATGGGGGTGACCAAGTACTCCAGTGCTGAGATGCTGAGCGTGCCGCTGCAGCAGACCGCGCGCTATCTGAAAGTTCACCCGGAAGACGTCACGGAGGGCGAACGGGCTACGCTGCAATCGTTACTTAAGGATGGTCGCAAAGTCGATGACCTGGCAAAGAAGTACGATCCGAAACTTTCTGATCCTGTCAAGAACCGCTTTGAATCCTTTGATGGGGAGGGGTTGCGCCAATACCTAGGAGTTTGGTGGGCCATGTTCAAGCGCCACCCGGCCACCTACGTGGAGGCGACCACGGCCAATACAATCGGATATTTCTATCCGGAGCGCAAGACTAACTCACCTCCCATCCAATATCCGGGCAACATCCTCGAAGACGACTATTGGGAAGGCATGGAGGCCCAGCTCTCGCAACCCGGCGCCGGATTGGAGCCACACTATCCCAGTGCCCTGACGCCGGCCCGCGCGGGCACGGTGGCGGCCGCCAAATGGCTGCTGCGGACGCCGGTGGTTGGCCTGATTTTCAATCCCGCCTTCTACACCTGGATTCTATTGGTCGCGGCGGCGCTGTTGATTAGACGCAAACAGTGGCCAACGTGGCTACCATTCGTGCCGGCGGCGCTGGTGTTCTTGGTCTGCTTGGCCTCACCCGTGAATGGCAACTTGCGGTACGCCCTGCCTTATGTGGCGGTGGTGCCACTGCTGGCGGCGTACACGCTGTACGTTCTGGCCGCTTCGAGCACCGGCCAGGCTCCATCGTGGTTGGCCAGGGACCGGGCTCTGCCCGGCACAGTGCGACCGGCCCGAAGGCGGCGCTCCGCCGCACTGGCCGGCACTCGTCAGGATGGGCCCGCCGGTTCGGCCGGCCGGTGACTTCTCCCACCCCTCACCAGCGGGTTTGAGAAGGACGCAGATGGCGGAGGTGGGGGGATTCGAACCCCCGAGGGCTTGCACCCAACACGCTTTCCAAGCGTGCGCCATAGGCCACTAGGCGACACCTCCGTGTCGTGCCGGACCGGTGGGGATACCCACACGGCCAGGCGTTCGCTCGCCATACATTACCCGATGCCGCCGGGTCGAGGGACGTTCCCAGGTCCTCGTCTGCGTTTGGGAGCGTCAAGCGGGTGGCTGCTTCATGGTTGAGGCCCCCGGCAGCGGACCTACTTCGGTGCGAAAGTGAAGGATGCGACCCCGGACACATCGACCCGCTGCCCTGCGACTAGGCTGACCGGGATGGGCTGGGGTTCCGAGGAGGGCTCAACCACTTGGTTGAGCAGATTCTGGCCATCCGCCGAGTAGATCCGCAGATTGCCGGACCAGTCGCCGTTGGCGGTGGCAAGGTACTCTCCGGCAGGTATGTCAAGACCGACGATCCAGTTGCCCGCTGTCAATTCCGTCCGGACTTCGGTGGGGGCTGGGGTCAAGGTGATGGGGGCGTCGCCCAGCCAAGAGATGGTGTCGCCAGCGTCCAAGTCGGTGGTGTAGGAGGCAACGCCAAGGTTGAATTCGCCTACGCCCAGCAACTCGTTGCACTTGAACGGCCCGGTCGCCGAATCGATGTGGAGGTTCCCCGTATCAGCGGTGTCGGTGGTGATGATGTAACGGCCGGCTGGGATTTCCGCGCCAACCGTATAGGTGCCGGCCTGGAGATCCGCCTGGGTGGCCGCCGAGTTGTCCCGCGAAAGATCAGCTACGGGTGTTAGTGAGGAGGAGGCTGACATAGCTGATTTTGAAGGCGGCGGTGCCGCCGCGTGGTCCCGGCCCTCAGAGTCGTTATCGCGGTTCAGAACTAAGAGCGTTACGCCGGCGGCCACGGCGGCCGCGGCGACTAAGAGCGCCATCCAGCCGCCGCGCTTGCGCGGCGGCTGGGGAGGGGCTGGCGCGGGGAATGGGAACGACTCAAACACGGGGTTGTCGGCCGGGACGGTTGATGCGGGTTGGATGACCGATTCGAAGTCAAGGACGGCGCGGCTGGCGGGGACAGGTCGGGCTGTTTGAGGGACTTGCTCCAACACCGAGCGGCGAGGCGTACTTGATGGTGTGGGCTCGGGAATCGGCTGAAATGTGGGACGGCTGCGCGGGCCAGGCGGCGTGGACTCGGGGACTGGCTGAAACGCTGGGCGAGTGGGTGGAGTAATGGGAGTGGATTCGGGAGCTGGTCGAAATGCGGGGCGGCTGGGTGGAGTGATGGGATTGGTCACGGAATTCGGCTGAAACCCGGGACGGCTGGGTGGGCCAGCCGGTGTAGCCCCAGGGACCGGCCGGAACGCGGGACGGCCGCGCAGGCCGGCAGGTGAGGAGACACCAATACCGGCCTGCGCGGATACACCAGATTCGGGGGGCGTGGGGAATCCGAATCCGATGGAGGCCGGGGCACCGAACCCGGCCTGGGGAGAGCCGCCGAACCCGGTCCCTGAAGCGCCGCTGGACTCAGCGGGCGCGGGGATCCAGGATCCGGTGGGCGCGGCTACTCCGAACCCGGTGGGGACCGGGGGGTTGAATCCGGCCGGCGGCGGTACGTGGTACCCGGCCTGCTGGATAGACAAGAACACACCGTTGCTGTCTTGTTGCGCGCCTGGCCGGGGACCTGGATTACCCGGCTGATGACCGGGTACCAGTGGCTCAGACGGCCTGGAATTCATGTGGCGCAGCTTTCGGCTCTGAAATTGGGGCCCATCACCGTAGGTGACTTAGGTATAAACTACTGCGCCGAACGACGGTCTAGCCAGGTCTTTTGTCTCATATTGTTCTGGGGCTTGCATCGAGCCGCCCTCGTGTGCTAGGAGCCGCAGATTGCCTTGATGCAGGTCAGGCCCGTTGTTCACCCAAGAGAACTCCGGCCTGTGAAAAGGTGGTCCGGAGCGAATCAAACACTTGCGCGTACGCAGTGTCAGCTCGCGATGCGCCGATTACTCCGGCCGCCAACCCGGTAGTGCCGGTCCCAGCGGTCAGGGCGACGTTGCCATTGGGGTCGATCGCCAAGGACAAGTGCATGCGCATGTGTTGGGACTTCCCGGCGAACGCACCGATCCAAAAGGTGGCGGCCTTCGACCCGCGCTCGGCCACGCCGTTCCAGTCGTCCGAGTACTTTGTCTGGAAACCCAACTGCGTCAGCACGCCATCGAGGGTGTTGCGGACAGTGGACGGATCGCCCGCCACAAAGAAGGTGACCTGCGGCATTGGTGGATTCCTTTCAGCGCCAGGGGTCCAGGGTCAAATGAGGGATCTTGGGGTAGAGCATACTCCGGCGGCCACACCCTTAGGCGAAGGATACCCCGGTCGTTGAGAGCGTGCCGCCAAGCGAGGCATGGTGTCCGGACATTCGGACATGCGGTATATAGTGGAGAGAATTCTCGGCGGCCGGTCAGGTGGGCCGCTCGCCGGATCAACCTCCGCACAATCAGGAGTTAGACCATGCGCGCACAGGTCCTTACCGAAGTTGGCCAACCACTGGAACTGGCCTCGCTGCGGGACCCCAACCCGAAGGACGGCGAAGTCCTGGTAAAGGTGGCTGGCTGCGGCGTTTGCCACTCTGACCTGCATGTCATCCAGGGCGGCATCGCCTTCCCTACTCCAGCGGTCCTGGGACACGAAATGTCCGGAACAGTGGTTGGGTTGGGTGCCGGCGTCACCAACGTCGCCATTGGCGACCGCGTGGCGAGCACCTTCATAATGCCTTGTGGCGCCTGTCCTTCTTGCTGGCGTGGCCAGGAGGAGCTGTGTGAGAAGTTCTTCGCCCTCAACCGCCTCAAAGGGCACCTCTATGACGGTCAAACCCGTCTCTTCTTCCCGGACGGCAGTCCTGTAGCCATGTACTCGATGGCGGCACTGGCGGAGCTCTCGGTCGTGCCGGCGACAGATGTCTTCAAGCTGCCGGATGAGTTGCCTTTAGCGGAATCGGCCGTGTTGGGCTGTGCCTTCTTCACGGCCTTCGGTGCCGTTCACGCCACCGGCCAGGTTTCGCTGGGTGAATCTGTCGCCGTGATTGGAGCCGGCGGGGTTGGCCTGGCGTCCATTCAGATCGCTCGGGCGGCCGGCGCTGCCCGGATCATCGCTGTGGACGTGGCCGGGGAGAAGCTCCAGGCCGCTTTGGCCGCCGGCGCCACCGCCGTGGTCAACTCAACCGACACAGACGCCCCCGCAGCCGTCAAGGAACTCACCAGCGGCGGGGTCGATGCCGTCATAGAGGCCGTCGGCCTTGACGCCACCATTGGGGCGGCGGTAGCCATGGTCCGCGAAGGCGGTCGAGTGGTTCTGGTTGGATTGGGTCCGGCCACCGCCACGGCCCGTGTCCCCATCAACCATCTGGTGCGGCGCAAAATCCGAATCCTGGGCTCATTTGGTGCCCGCCCCCGGATTGACATGCCGGTGTTGCTTAGCCTGGCCGCTCAGGGGGCGATCAATCCCCGGTCCGCTGTCACCCGCCGCTACAGCCTGGAGGACGCCGCGCGGGCCTACCGCGACCTTGAGCACGGCGAAGTGACCGGCCGCGCCATCATCGACTATTCGCTGTAGCTCCCGAACCGATTCCAGTGAGAACTTGGACCGGCGGCCGCGGTGGCCTTGACGCCGGGCCTATCCTCGGGGTGGACAATGCTTGAAGAAGCCGCCGCTTGATCGTCGTCTGATCGCCACGGTCCGCGGCCCGGACACCGTTTGGAGGAACCATGACCCTGCCCGGTCCCACCCAAGCCATCACCAGCGGAGGCGCCGGCGAATTGGCCGTCTCTGAGGCCCGCCGGGATGCGCGCGGTTGGTGGACAGTGGGCTGGCGCCTTGGGTTGTTCTGGGCGGCATTAGCGCTGGGATGGTTGGTCGCTGAGCTGGTTTTCTGGCTGGCTGGCCGGCCACCGGCGCTGCTGGCGTATCTGATCGCGGCCACCTTGGCCGCCGCGATTGGCTTCGCCGCCGTCTTCCTGGCCGCCAAACTGGCGGGAGGACCACGCCGCCCAGGGCTGAGGCCGGGTAACGCCATCCTGGAGAAACTGCGACGCATTGGCCGGGGCGACCTCGATGTCCGCCTGGAAGGTCCGGGTAGCGGCCCGGTGGCGGAGGCGGCCGAACCGGTCAACGGCACAGCCCGCGAACCGGTCTCCCCAGAGCAGCGGCAGCAGGACATTATTTCCAGTGTTTCGCGTGAGATCCAACCGCCAGTGGCCTCTATCACCGGCCTGGCGGCCCTGCTGCGTGAGCCTGGACTAGACGTGGACACTCGCGAACACTACTTGGACGTCATCGTCGCCGAATGTCGGCATCTGTCCGCCCTCGGTTCCAGCCTCTCGCAGTTGACTGCCTCAGAGGACCTCGAAGTGCGCCGCCGCCGATTCGCTCTGGATGAGCAACTGCGGGACGTGATCTTGACCCTTGAGCCGCGGTGGTCAGCGAAGGGAGTGGAAGTCGCACTCGAATCGCACGTGGCCCAGGCCGAGGGTGACCCAGACCTTCTGCGCCAGCTTTGGGTAAGCCTGATCCAAAACGCCATCAAGTTCACGCCCCCGGGCGGCCGGGTCGTGGTGCGGGCGGGAGTCAGGGCGCCCGCCAACGCTAAGGAGGCTGCGGTCCAGGGCGCGGAACTTGCCACCCCTGGGTGGCGGGTCGAAGTTCAGGACACCGGTGTTGGCATTGATCCCAGTGACCTGCCGCATGTGTTCGAGCGCTTTTTCCATGCCGACGGGGCTCAGCCGGCGGCCGGCGAAGGCCTCGGCCTGGCCGTGGCTAAGCGAATCGTGGATCTCCATGGGGGCCGGATTACTGTCACGTCTTCGCCGCGCACTGGCAGCATGTTCACGGTCATCTTGCCCTAGCGCCCTAGCGGCCGGCCTGGGCGGTGGCGGGGCACAACGCCAACGCGAGGAGAAGGCTGGAAATGTCCATACGGCATCGGCGTCCGGGTCATTCCGTTTGAGGAGCCGGCCTGAGTCCCGGCCAGCTAAGCTCTCCGTGTGAAGTCCGCGACTGTTGCCGTGCTCCTGCCGTGCTATAACGAAGCCCAGACAATCGCCAAGGTGGTGCGTGATTTCCGGGCCGAACTGCCAGAGGCGACCGTGTATGTCTACGACAACAACTCGACTGACGGTAGCGCCGAAGTGGCGGCGGATGCCGGCGCTGTGGTCCGGGTCGAACCCATGCAGGGCAAGGGCTATGTCATGCGCTCAATGTTCCGTGACATTGAGGCGGACTGCTACGTCTTGGCGGATGCCGATGACACCTACCCGGCCGAATCTGCGCCAGCCATGGTCCGCGATGTGCTTGACAACCGGATCGACATGGTGGTGGGAGACAGGCTCAGTTCGACCTACTTCACAGAAAACAAACGGCGCTTTCACTCCGGCGGCAATGTGTTGGTGCGAAAGCTGGTCAACTCGTTCTTTGGCGGCGAAGTGGCGGACATCATGACTGGGTACCGGGCGTTTAGCTATTCGTTCGTCAAGTCGTTCCCGGTGCTGTCAACCGGCTTCGAGATCGAAACTGAGATGACGATCTTCGCGCTGGAGAATCACTTGCGGGTGTCCTCTCAGCCGGTCGGCTACCGCGACCGGCCCGCCGGGTCGGAGTCGAAGCTGTCAACTGTCAGGGACGGACTGCGGGTGCTGAAGACAATCACCAAGCTCTTCAAGGATTACCGACCAATGATGTTCTTCAGCCTCTTCGCCCTACTGTGCGCGGCGGTGGGCCTGGCCCTGGGGGTCCCGGTCGGGATTGAGTACTTCCAGACCGGCCAAGTGCCCCGCTTCCCCACTTTGATCGCTGCTTTCTTCCTTCTGCTCGCGGCCATGCAACTCTTGGTGGCCGGTCTGATCCTGGACACTCAGGCGCGGGCCCGCCGCCAGTCCTTTGAACTGGCGGTCAATCAAATGTCCTCACTTCGGGCGCATGTCCTGGACAGCGCCTGACCGTCCACCGCGCCGGATCTTAGGGTTGGGCCACTGGTTGCGGCGTGGGCCCCGAGCCGCCGGGAACCTCCGGCGTGGGTGCCCGGCCCCAACCGGGCCTCAGTTAGCTAGCACCGACTGGCGACAGGTCCAGGGTGGGCAGGTCAATGAAGCTGTCGGCTCCGTCCCTCCAGGTGGTCACTAGCTTGGCGTTCGCTTGGTCCACTTGGGCCACAAAATCAGCGGCTTGATCAGGTGATTTACCGAATTGCGTGTGGCGAGCCACAAGCCTTTCAGTGCGAGTATCCGTTGGCAGATCGCAGTACCAAACCTGGTCCATGGCGGCACGGATGGCTGGCCATGGCGGGACGGGGGCGAGGAAGTAGTTGCCCTCCGTGATTACCAGCGATGTTGAGGACCCGACCCGAATGGCTCCCGCCAGCGGTTGCTCTAAGTTCCGCTCGAAATCCGGCGCGTAAATAGTGTGCCCGCGTTCGGACCGGACGCGGCGAAGCAGGGACAGGAAACCGTGAGCGTCGAAGGTGTCGATCGCCCCTTTGCGGTCTAGGGCGTCGAAGTGGGCCAAGGAGGCGTCCGCCAGATGAAAGCCGTCCATGGGGACATGAGCCACGGCCACGCCCGCTTCTTTGAGGGCCGCCACCAGGTGGACCGCCAAAGTAGATTTACCAGAACCAGGTGGTCCGGTGATGCCGATGATAGCTCGTGAGTGGGCTACTGCGGGGAGGCTGAGGGCGTGTTCAACCAATCGGGCGAGGCCAGTCATGGCACAACCCTAGCGTGGGCAGGAAGCGGGAAAATGAGACGTATGGCGCTCGCTGTCCCCGGTCCGCGATGGGAAAGGGGCCGCCAGCCGGTCAGCGGCTGTCAGCGGCGGTCAGCAGCGCAGCCCGCTCTTTGGCACCGTGCCGCTGATCAGGAGCCCATCAACCGCCGCCGTGATGCACTGGTTGGACGAGCCGTAGGCGGTGTGCTGTTCGCCTTCCAGCGTCAGTAAGACACCAGATTCGAGCTGGTCCGCTAAGGCCACGGCCTCTTCATAGGGCGTGGCCGGGTCGCCGGTGGTGCCGACAACCAGGATTGGCGCTGCCCCAGCTGCCTTGATGGCGTGGGGTTTGATACGGGCTGGGAACGGCCAATTGGAGCAAGTGATGGCGCCGTAACCGGCGAATTGTCCCAGCGTCGGGGCCGCTTCGCGCAAGGCGGCGGCGTCCTGACCCATTTCCTTCAAGTCACCGTTGACCGGGCTATCGGCGCAGTTGATGGCCACAATCGCCTCCGCCATGTTGTCTTCCCAGCGGCCGGTGGAGGAGTCGCGGTGGTACAGCTCGTCAGCTTTGAGGACAAGCTGGGTCCCGTCGCCTTGGAACGCTTCCGCCAGAGCCTGACCCAGTTCCGGCCAGGTTCTTTCTGAATACAGCGGGGAAAGGATCCCTTGGAAGGCCAGGGATTGGGTGAGTTGGCGGCCGCCGCCGGCTGGCAGGGGTTTGTCCAGCGTGGCGTTGAGCAGATTTACGGTGTCCGCCAGGATCCGCTCTTGGCTGGTTCCGGCCGGGCAGCTCCGGGTCTTGGCGCACCAGGCCGCGAATTCGGTCAATGAGCGGTCGAATGCCACCATCTGGTCGAATTCGGATTCACGGGCCGTCCGGGTTGGGTCGATCGCGCCGTCCAGGACCATCCGGCCTACCAGTTCCGGGAAGGCCTCGGCGTAGTTGGCCCCTAGAAAAGTGCCGTAGGAGTAGCCCAGGTAGTTCAGTTTGTTGTCTCCCAGTACGGCCCGGATGGCGTCCATATCGTGCGCCGCCGATGCCGTGTCGACGAATTCCAGCAACGGGCCCGTCTGTTCCGAGCAGGCTTTCCCGAACGCTTTGGCGTTCTCGATGGCTTTGGCCAGGCCCTCCTCGTCGTCGTTGAAAGAGATGGCCATGTACTGGTCTAGGCCGGCGTCATCGAGGCAGTCGATGGGGGTGGATTGCCCTACGCCGCGGGGGTCGAAGGAGACCAGGTCATAGACTTCCTGAACCGCTTCGGAGGCCATCATTGGCATCCATTGGAGGTAGCCGATCCCGGATACTCCGGGACCGCCTGGGTTGACGATGAGTGATCCTTGGCGGGCTTCCGGGTTAGTGGCGGGGATCCGCGCTAACGTGATCGTGATCTGGTCCCCCGCTGGATCGTCCCAGTTGAGCGGCACCTCGATCCGCGCACAGACCATAGGAGGGGCTTGGTCTTGGCAGCTAACCCATTCGGGCTTCTGGCCGTAGATACGCTCCAGTGCAGCGCGCTTGGCGGCTTCGTCCTGCTCGGCGTTGGAGGAGCTGAGGCTGGGCTTGGGGCTTGGGGCCGGGTCTGGGGAGGACGCGCAGCTGGCCAGAATGGCCGCTATCAGTCCTATTGCCGCGGCCGCCGCGACGGCGGGCGCGATTCCTCCGCCGTTAGCGGACTTGTATTGGCGAGTCATGAAGGGCCTTTCATGCGTCGGTTGGGTTGGTGCCAATAACAATAGCTACCGGAGGCTGCCAGCCCGCTTCAACCACTTGGCCAGGCAGTTCCCGTGTGGTTGACGGGCCGGGGCGGCGGCCGGCCTGCGGTCGGCCGGTCGCCCGCCCAGACTGAGAGCCCACAGAGACAGCGATGTCAACCCCATAATAGAGGTCGGCCGTGGGGATGTGGACACAAATGTGACTTGGGTCACGTTAGGTTAAAAGCGGACTTCGATTTGTATATTGCTTGACCCGTGAGTTACCTTAGAAATGTGAGATGGGACTAAAGGCCCATCCCGTTCGCCAAGTCGGGGGATGCGCGAACAGCGATCGCAACGCACACCTCCAATGGCCTTTGGCGGGCGGCCACACCCACCGAAGGAGTAATCATGGGAGAAGAAATCAGAACCGGGGAGGTGACCCCTGGGATCGATTACATCGCGATTGAGAACAGTCGTGAGTTCCGGCATCTGCGCAACACCCGGCGCAGCTTCGTACTGCCGGTAGTGATCATCGGGCTTGTTTGGTACATCGTCTACGTGCTCTTGGCTAGCTGGGCGACGGACTTCATGTCCACCCGGGTGATCGGGTACGTCAACTGGGCGGTCGTCATCGGGCTAGCGCAAATCGTGACGACGTTCGCCATCACCATGTGGTACGTCAGCTTCGCCAACCGCAAGATTGACCCTGAAGCGACCAGGATCCGCGAACAAATTGAGGCGGAAATGGGGGTGGCGAAGTGAACACCCTTGTCCTCACCATCAACGAGGGGATCGACCCGACCAAGCCGGGCAACCCAGTCATCAACATGTCGATCTTCGTCGCCTTCGTGGCGGTGACACTGTTCATCGTCATCCGCGGCGGTGGCGGCAAGAACAAGTCCGGTGAGGAGTTCTTCGCCGGTGGCCGCAACTTCTCTGGTGCCCAGAACGGTCTGGCCATATCCGGGGACTATCTCTCGGCGGCATCGTTCCTAGGCATTGTCGGAGCCATCGCTACGGCGGGCTACGACGGCTTCCTGTACTCGATCGGATTCCTGGTGGCGTGGATCGTCGCGCTGCTGCTGGTGGCCGAACTGATGCGCAACACCGGCAAATTCACCATGGCGGACGTGCTGGCCTTCCGCCTCAAGGCCGGGCCAGTACGAGTCGCCGCCGCCATCACCACCCTGGCGGTGACCTTCTTCTACCTGCTGGCGCAGATGGCGGGAGCCGGCGGGCTGGTCTCGCTGTTGCTGGGCTTGGGCGATGAAGGCATGCAATCTGTCGTGATCGCCGTAGTGGGCGTGCTGATGATTGTCTACGTGCTGATTGGCGGGATGAAGGGAACCACCTGGGTACAGATGATCAAAGCGGTACTGCTCATCGCCGGGGCCGCCGTGACCACGATTTGGGTACTCGCGCTGAACGGCTTCGACCTGTCCGAGTTGCTGGGCAAGGTGGTTGGCAATACCGGGGAGTTCATGGTCGCCAGCGGGCACGATGCCGCCGCGATGCTTGACCCGGGCCTCAAGTATGGCGGCACCAACTGGGCGAAGATCGACTTCGTGTCGCTGGGCCTCGCCCTAGTGCTAGGCACGGCCGGCTTGCCGCACGTGCTGATGCGCTTCTACACCGTCCCGACGGCCAAAGAAGCGCGCAAGTCAGTGGTGTGGGCGATCTGGCTGATTGGCCTGTTCTACATCTTCACATTGGTGCTGGGATACGCTGCCGCCTACATGTTCGATCCGACCATATGGGCCAAGGGATCCGGCGTGCCGGGTGGCTCCAACGCGGCGGCGCCGCTGGTCGCGGCCGCACTGGGCGGGCCATGGATGCTGGGCATTATGGCGGCCGTCGCCTTCGCTACCATCCTCGCGGTGGTTGCCGGACTGGCCATCACGGCCGCGACCTCCTTCTCACACGACATCTACGCCAACGTCATCAAGAAGGGGAACATCAAGCCAGGCGCCGAGGTCCGGGTGGCCAAGACCACCGTGGTGGTGATTGGCCTGATCGCGATTGTTGGCGGGATAGCGGCGAAGGATCAGAACATAGCCTTCCTGGTCTCGCTGGCCTTCGCCGTGGCGGCTTCCGCCAACCTGCCAACCATTATCTATTCGCTCTACTGGCGGCGTTTCACCACCCGTGGGGCGCTCTGGTCAATGTACGGCGGGTTGATATCCGCGCTGGTCATCATCACTTTCTCGCCGGTCGTATCAGGTTCACCAACCTCGATGCTGCCGACCGCGGACTTCGATCTGATCCCGCTGTCCAATCCCGGCATCGTTTCGATTCCGTTGGGCTTCCTGCTGGGGATAATCGGCACGTTCGTGGGGAAGAACGATGACGACCCAGCCAGGGAAGCTGAGATGGACGTCCGTGCCCTGACCGGTATCGGAGCCGAGAAGGCTGTAGCCCACTAGGGCGGCCGCCGCGACCGGCCGGCCGCCTGGCCTGGCCGGGCCACACAACTCAATAAGTTTTCCGTCGGGTCTTGCGCTGGCCTAACGGGAAAAGCCGGTCCCGGTACTTGCCAGGGGGTAGGCGCGCTATGTGGCGGCGCGCCTAGGCGAGACCGGGGCCGGCGCTTGTCCGCCCTGGTTCTGGCACTGGACTGAACCGGCAGGCCAGGAGCGTAGGAACAGCGGAGCGAATCGCTGGATTCAAAGGAGATTTGGTGTGGTACTACGACCGGAGGGCGTAGGACGTGAGAAAGTAGATGCCGTGGCAGGTTCTAGTAATAACGGGGCGCCAGGCCGGCGGCATGCCGGTCCGCCGCCGCGGCAAATCAGCGCTAGTGGCTCGGTGGCCCCGCGCCGGGTATCGGCCAAGCAAGGCGGCGCGGAGCCGCCACATCCGATTGGCGGCGGAGACTTTGTACCCGGAGGCAATAACTCGGGCCCCAGCTTTCCTAAGACGCCAGCCAGGATGGACACCTTTGACGATTCGCCGCCGCGATCAGGTGGCAAGAACACCTCTGGCGCCCCGCCCAAGCGGTACAGCCGCCGGGGCAAGCCGCGCTACGGTTTCTTCAACTATCCTCGCAAGCAATACACAGGCTTTCACCGCTGGGTGCCATCGTGGCGCTTCCTGTGGTGGAGTTTCGTGGCCTGCACCGGATTGCTGATCGGTGCATTCGTGGTGGCTTATGAGATGATCAAAGTGCCAGACGCGGCGGACATGGCCGCGACAGCGGAAACCTCGACTGTCTACTATGCCGATGGCGGCGTGATGGGTAAGTTTGAAGTCCAGAACCGCGACATCATTGACATCGCCGAATTGCCAGCCGCCACTAAGAATGTGATTGTCGCGGCGGAAGACCGCACTTTCTGGGACAACGCCGGTGTGGACCCCCTGGCTTTGGCCCGAGCCTTTTACAACAACCTGAAGGGTGGTAAACGCCAGGGCGGATCTACCATCACCCAACAGTACGTTGAACGCTACTACTTTGGTCAGACCACCACCTCCATCAGCGGAAAGCTCAAAGAGGCCATGCTGGCGTTGAAGATCACCCGCACCAAGGACAAGGATGTGATCCTGGGTGACTACATGAACACGATTTACTTTGGGCGCGGCTCCTATGGGATCCAGGCCGCCGCACAGGCCTATTTTGCCAAGGATGCTAAAGAACTGACAGTATCTGAGGCAGCCATGCTGGCGGGCTTGATCCCGGCGCCTACCGCCTATGATCCAGAGCAAAACCTGAAGAAGGCGGAACAGCGGTGGAACTACGTCCTGGACGGAATGGTTATCATCGACGCGCTTTCCCAAGCTGAACGGGACGCTCTGGTTTTCCCGCCGCAGCGAGACCCTTTGGTGGCGGGGAGCGAGGGATGGATCCCCTACGACGTTCCTGAAAGCTACGCTGGCCAGCAGGGCTACCTGCTGGAAATGGTCCGCCAGGAACTCCTCGCGAAGGGCATCAACCCGGAGGAGAACAATGATGCTCCACTGACCGATGAACTGATCGGCACGTTGGGTCTAGAGATCCGGACCACGATCATCTCCAAAGAATCCCAGGAGCAACTCGCTGAGACGGTGCGTTCCCGGACCGAGAAAGCTGATCCCGGCCTGCATGTCGCGGTCGCGTCGATTGAGCCGTCGACCGGCGCGATCAAGATGGTTTACGCCGGGGATGACTACATTGTTCGCCAGCAGAACGCCGCGACCCAAGACATCGCCCAGGCTGGTTCGGTTTTCAAGCCGATCACCTTGGCGGCGGCGCTTCAAGCGGGTCACAGCCTCAATGATGTGTATTCCGGTAAATCACCTATCACGATCGACAAGTGGAAAGTGCGCAACTCTGGCAACGCGCAGTATGGTGATATCACTCTGCTCCAGGCCACGATGGGTTCGGTCAACACTGTATACGCGCAGCTAAACAGGGACATTAAGCCGGCATCAACCCGAACAATGGCGGTTGACCTCGGTTTGCCTCCCGACACGATGGACTTGGGGCCAGACTTGGCTAACGTGTTGGGCACGGCCAGCGTTCATGCCATGGACATGGCGCAGGTCTATGCGACGTTCGCTAATCAGGGTGTGCGGCAGGAACGCTACATTGTGCAATCGGCCGTTGACCCGGACGGCGGAGACTACGTAGGCAAGTCTCACGCGAAATCTAGAGCGCGGCAAATCATCATGGCTGAGCAGGCCGAGGAACTCAATCACGCTCTGGTTCAGGTGGTCGAGGCCGGAACCGGCACCGCCGCCAAGAGCCTTGGTCGGCAGGTGGCCGGCAAGACCGGTACCTCTGAGGACAATAAGTCCGCCTGGTTCTGCGGCTCAACACCGGAGCTGACCACCGCCGTGGCCTTCTATCAGGAGGGGCCAAACGGTGAGGCAGTGCCGCTGACACCCTTCGGAGGCAGCGGTGTCATCCAGGGCGGCGGGCCGCCCACCAAGATGTGGGTGGCGGCCATGGAGATCGGCCTGCGTGATCATCCCGAGAAGACCAAGTTCCCGGAATGGAAGGGGAGTGGCAAGTCTGGTAACCAATCGGCTCGGCCTAGCGGTTCGCCAAGCGACGAGGCGACGCCTGAGCCGTCTGAGTCGGTGCCCAGTGGGCCAGAACCAAGTGGATCCACTGGACCAGTCCCGGATCCGGGCGTATCCACAGGACCGGATCCAGATCCCGATCCAACCCCGCCGCCAGCCCAGTCCACTCCGCCTCCGCCGGATCCACCGCCCGCGCCTGAAGGCGGCGGTTAGCGCGATGGCCGCGGCGCGATGAGTTGGCCATCCTTCTTACCTGACATCCCGATCAAGCACATCGTCTGGGCTCTTGAACTGCCACTGGTGGCCCTGAACGGCCTTGCTTTGGCCACCTTGACTGTGGCTTGGTCGGGAGGCAGCCGTCCGGTGGTGACGGCGATGGCCTCCCTGGTCTGTCTGTTCACGGTGGGCATGGGGGTGCGCCGTTGGGGCTCCCACGGGACCGTTCTGGTGGGGCGTTACGTTTTGGCCCGTCTGACCTCGCTGATCGCCGTTTTCAGTTTTTCCTTGCCCGATGCCGCGTGGCCGCGTGTCGCGTCCGTGGCCGCTGCCACGGGCTGCCTGCTGGCGGAGCCGGTGGCTCGGGCCTTCGCCGCCCAGGCCTTCCCTTATGCGGCGGGTTTCCCAGGAGTCAAGACCAGAACAGCGCATCTGCCGGCGGACACGATCTTCTGGGTCAACCTGGTGGCCATAACCACGCTGGTGGTGGCCGGAGACCACGGGCCGCTTTGGCAGTTCGCGGTTACGGCGGTAGCGGCGGCGACCAACTTGGCGCTGACAGCGGATCTGGCCGTCTTCGCCATCGCCCGCTTGCGTTTCAACGCCCGGCTGCCAAGGCTGTGGGATCAAATGAAGCCTACGTTCGCCGTTCACTGGCAGGCCGCTGGCGGTTCACTCCACCAACTGACAATGTGGATCGACTACTTGAAAGAGCTTGGCAAGCCGTTCTTCATCATTACCCGCACACGTGAGAACTTCCTTGAAGCGGTGGCCAATTTTGATGTTCCAGTGCTGCATCGGGTGGGCTTAGATGCCGTCGAAGAGGCCCTTAGCCCATCGCTGAAGACGGTCTTCTACGTGAACACTGCGATCTTGAATGACCACATGTTGCGCTATCCCCATCTGAACCACATCCAGCTCAACCACGGCGATTCAGACAAGATCGCAAGCTATTCGCCGGTCTTCCGGGCCTATGACAAAGATTTCGTGGCCGGCCAGGCCGCGGTTGACCGCTTCGCGGCCGCCGGCCTGGCAACCGCCCCCGACTTCTTCGTGATTGTGGGTCGGCCGCAGGTGGCGGCCGTGGAACCGTCCCGTGGTCCCATCGCCAGCCTTGAGAATCCCACTGTGTTGTACGCTCCCACGTGGTGCGGCAACACGAAGGACTCTGACTACACGTCAGTTAGGCGCGGTCTGGCGATTGTGCGCGCCTTGCTTGACCGTGGCTGCACCGTTGTGTTCCGACCACATCCCTATTGGTACAAGAACTTCCGGACCGCAGCCGCGCGGGATGAAGTGGTGGCGCTCCTGGCCAAGAACGCCGCGGCCACCGGGCGTAAGCACGTCTATGGCGAGGCCGCGGAATCTGCCTGGTCCATAATCGACTGCTTCAACCAGTCGGATTTCATGATCTCAGACGTGTCATCTGTGGTGAACGACTACCTCTATTCGGAGAAGCCGCTGATTATGATGGCGGTGACCACTGGGCCGGAGGAGTTCGCTGTCGAGTTCCCGGTCGCCAGGGGCGCCTATGTGGTGGACTACTGGGCGTTGCCGGGGCCGGTGCCGTCCGGAGGAGTCCATGTCACGCCGGGCCGGCCCGCCCCCGGGTCCTCAGGCCCTCATATTCCCGGCCGGACCGGCCCAGTCCAAGCGGTGCCAGCTGGGGTGAGCGTGGACCCTGACGGTGCCGGGACCGGCGCCTCGGATGGCCCCGCGGACGACGAGCCGGCCGCCACCTTAGAGGCGGCCCTGGACGCCATTTGGGGAGACGATCCATTGGCCTCTACCAGGCGCGACCTGAAGACCTACTACTTGGGGGACATCCCCCGCGATCAGTATGCCCAGCGCTTCGCCCAGGAGGCCGCCCAATATGTCTGAAGGCCGGGCCAAGAACTCCCAGGGTGGCCACCTGGACACGCTGCGGGCGGTCATCAGCCCAAATGTCCTGGCGGCTCGGGCTCTCAAGGCGGCAGTTGCCGCCGCGCGCTGGTCCGGCCTGCTGCCTAGGTCAATCCCGGACGGGAGGGGGGACGAGCGTCGCCTGGCCCGCCAGCCCGTCAAGGCCCAGGTGATTGTCTACTTCGCGGACACGGTGGTTGGACTTTACCAACTGCGTCCTTGGTATAAAGCGTTACGGGAATTACATCGGGTCCACCCGCTGGTGATAATAGGCAATGATTCGCGTGCTGCCAGAGCTATCCGGCGCGAATCCCATTTACCTGCCTACACGATCTCCCACTATTCCAGTATTGATCCAATACTATCCGCTAGCCCGGTCCGCCTGGCGCTGTACATAAACCATAACGCGGCGAATTTCTCATTACTGGCCTTCACTCAGCTGGTCCATGTGTCCATCATGCATGGCGATTCAGACAAGGCTGTTTCGGTGTCCGGCCAGACCAAGGCTTACGACTTCACCTTTGTGGCTGGCCAAGCCGCTATCGACCGCCTGGCCGCCTACCTGCCCATGTTTGACGCCTCCTCGCGGTGCCGGATAATCGGCCGGCCGCAAGTCGAATCGAGCCAAGCCGAACAACCGGTGGAACTGGGCGCGGTGACGGCGCGGTGGACGGTCTTGTACGCGCCTACCTGGGAAGGCGGGACGGACTCCGCGGCCTATTCGTCGCTGGCGGCCTACGGCCAGCGGATCGTGGCCAGCCTGCTGTCGGATGACCGGTTTCGTGTGATATACCGGCCGCATCCCCTGACTGGCACCCGTCGCCCGGCCTTCGCCGAGGCGGACGCGGAGGTGCGCCGGCTGGTGGAGGCAGCGGCCAAAGCTGACCCGGCGGCGGGCCACCGCCTGTCCCTTGGCGGCGATGTGGCACGGGTGTTGAGCGGCGCTGACGCATTGATCTCGGATGTATCTTCGCTGGCGATTGACTTCCTGGTGACTGGCCGGCCCTTGACGGTAACTGTGCCGCCGGATGGCCAGGTCCGAATCGCACCAACGCGACTTCTGGAGTTGACTCCTCGGCTGGACGAATCCCAGGCCGGCAGCGCCGCGGATCTCATTGCTGGACTGATCGAAGAAGATCCTGCCGCCGCGGACCGCGCGGCGCTGACTGAGTACTACTTGGGGGACATCCGTCCCGGCGCGGCCGTCAAAGCCTTCATTGAGGCGTGCGGACAGATGATCGAGTTGGCGGAGGCGAACCGGGGGCAGCTAGAGCGGCCCGGAGCGGGTCAAGATAGGCCAACGGTGAGCCGCTTTGGAGCGGCCGAATGAGGATCGTCGCGGTTGTTGTCGCCTACAACAGGCGTGAATTGATGATTGGAACGCTTGACGCGCTGGCCGCGCAGACCCGGCCGGTTGATGCGGTTCTAGTAGTCGATAACGCCTCGACGGATGGCTCAGCCGAGGAGGCGGCAGCGCATCCCGCCGTCACCGAGGTGGTGACGTTGACACGCAATACTGGGGGAGCTGGCGGCTTCAGCGCCGGGATGGCCCATGCCTTGATGGCGCTGTCCGCGGAGGCGATCTGGCTGATGGATGATGACACGGCTCCCACCCCGAACGCCCTGGAAGAGCTGGAAAAGGCCTGGCGGGCCTATCCCGGCAAGCTGGCGCTGGCGAGTTCGCGGGTAGTGTGGACCGACGGCCGTGACCATCCGATGAATACGCAACGTCAGCGGCTGGGCGCCTCGCGGTCCCGCCGCCGGCGGGCTCACCGGGCTGGCGGCGTGCCGATTCGCACCGGCTCGTTCGTATCGCTGTTGGTGGACGCCCACACTGCTTGGCGGTACCGCCTGCCGCTCGCTGACTATTTCATCTGGAGCGATGACCTGGAGTATTCAGCCCGCCTGTTACGCCACGGCCACGGGATATTGGTGCCGTCTTCGGTGACGGTCCACCACACCAAGGCCTTCGCCGCCGCCCTGCGCTCGCCGGGAGACCGGTTCTACTACGAGGTTCGCAATAAACTCTGGACATTCTTCAAGTCGCCGGCCTTCGGCCCGGCGGAGGCCGTGATCTACTTCGGCTACACCCTGGCAGGCTGGGTGGGAGCGATTGCACGGTCGTCAGAAAGGAAGCGCCTGCTGCGGGCAGCCCGGCGGGGCCTGCGGGATGGGCTGCGCCGGCGCCCAAGGCCCAATGCTGAGGTGCTGGCGGGTCAGGGGCGCCTGAGCGCCGAGGTCGCCGCCGTTGATGCTAGGGCGGTTGGCCCATGAGTTCCTCTGCCCGGCCTGGGGCGGGTGGCGGCTTTTCGGTTCTGATGCCCGTCTATTGGGCGGACCGGCCGGACTGGGTTCAGGCTGCCTTCAGTTCCATCACCGAATCCCAGGAATTGCCCCCTGACCAGGTAGTTTTGGTCCGGGATGGCCCTGTTGGGCCGGCTCTGGGGGAACTGCTCCACAGCCTGGCTGAATTGAAGGAGGTCTCGCTGGTGGCCCTGCCGCGTAACGGCGGGCTAACGCGGGCCCTGAACGCCGGTCTGGCGGCTTGCCGCTTTGATACGGTTGCCCGCCAGGACGCCGATGACGTCTCAACGCCGGAGCGGTTTGGGCTGACGGTTCCTCTGGTGCGGTCCGGCGAGTTTGATCTGGTCGGCAGCGCGGTACGCGAATTTGACGACAGCCCGGACGGGGAGATTGTCTACGGTCAGGTCCGGTCCTATCCGGCGCAGGAGGAGCAGATCCGCCGGGCGGCCAAGAGGATGAACCCAATAGCCCATCCGACGGTAGTGTTCCGGCGTTCCCAGGTTCTCAGCGTTGGCGGTTACCGCGACATCTTCCACATGGAGGACTATGACCTGTGGGTGCGCCTATTGCAGGCCGGCGCCAGGGCGATCAATGTGCCTGAACCATTGGTTGATTACCGGGTCTCCACGGCGGGCCTGCGCCGCCGTGGCGGCTGGAAGACGCTGCGGGCCGAATCGGCCTTTCAGCGCTCCTTGCTTGAATCTGGTTTCATCAACCGCCCTGAACGCCTGCGCAACCTGATTGGGCGCGGCGCCCTCGAACTGGCCCCACCGGCGGTCCTCCGCCAAGTGCTCAAACGCACCTGGCGCTAGCCGGACCGCCGCTAGCGGGTTGACGACGGCAACGGCCTTCGCACCTGGCGCGGGGCGCTCCAACGGTGCCCGCTTTCGCAGGTGTCCTCTTGAGGTACCTCGGTCCTGGCCGGTCTTTGGAAGCTGACAGTCCGGGGTCGCGCAACTAGTGAATGCGCAGGTCACCCCAACCAAATAGGCCGAAGGTAGGCCTTAAGGGGGGGGGGGGGGGGGGGGGGGGGGGGGGGGGGGGGGGGGGGGGGGGGGGGGGGGGGGGGGGGGGGG
>JAIRXP010000063.1 GCA_031268215.1 Bifidobacteriaceae bacterium
TGCCGGCGTTGCGACAAAGACTACGAACGCCTGCCCGAAGTCCACGAAGCGCTCGTCCGCTGGAGCCAAATCCGGACCCTACTACGACGCGGCCCCTAGGTTCTCAAACAGCCACTAAGCCGCCAACGGGCCCGAACTCGTGGAGCCCGATGCCGCCGAGTCGGTTCAGCGCTGTCAGCCCCGGTTCCCAGCACGGTTGAGACGGATGTGAGCCCGCGCAGCGGTCCGTTCGCGCCCATGGTGGGCGGTGGTGGCAAGCTCCCAGGCATCCAAGTAAGGCGCCTCCCAGGCGCCGTCGCGCTCCAACGCGTTGGAGCGGCGCCAGGCCGCCGGACCATCCAGCCAGACAATTAGCGGGCTGTACCGATCCGCCGCCCGAGGCGCGCAGCCGCACCCCTCCACCACCAGGCGACCGGCCGAGCCCGGGACGCTGACCCAGGGTCCGTGGGCGCCGCCCGCCTGCCAGTCATAAGCGCTGAACCGCGCCCCCGCGCCGGCCCTCCAGGGACCCAAAACCAGGTCTTCCAACCGGCCGAAGGCCCCCTCCAAACCATCCCAGCCCAAGTAAAGGTCATCCATGTGGATCAGCGGGACCGCCAGGCCATCCGCCAACCCAGTGGCGAAGGTCGTCTTGCCAGCCCCGGCAGGGCCGTCCACCAAGATCAAGCGCTGACCAGCCAAGATCAGCCGGCGTCCACCCAACGGCGCAGCCCCTCCGCTGACGCCAGCGCCGCCATCAACTGGGCCCGAACCGACTCTGGCGCCGTGCCGCCCGGGCCGTTCCGTGCCGCCAGCGACCCTTCAACGGTCAACACCTCGCGCACATCCGGCGTCAGCCGCGAATCAATTCCCGCCAATTGATCCACTGACAATTCCCACAGTTCCTGGCCTTCAGAATCCGCCAGCTTGACGGCCGCACCAGCGACTTCGTGAGCCTCACGGAACGGCGTGCCTCTCTTCACCATCCATTCGGCCAGATCGGTAGCTAAGGCATGACCGCGCGGCGCAAGCCCAGCCATACGATCAGTGTCGAATTCCAGCGTCCCAACCAGCCCCGACATAGCGGGAAGTAACAACGAAAGGGTGTCCGCGGCATCGAACACCGGCTCTTTGTCTTCTTGCAAATCGCGATTGTAGGCGAGCGGAAGCCCTTTCAGCGTCGCCAAGAGCCCAGTCAAGTCGCCAATGAGCCGACCGGCCTTGCCACGTGCTAGTTCTGCGATATCCGGATTCTTCTTCTGCGGCATAATGCTAGAACCCGTAGCGAACGAATCATGCAGTTTCACATAGCCAAATTCAGCGGTTGACCAAATGACAATTTCCTCCGCCAAACGCGACAGATTCACGCCAATCAATGCCGCCACAAAGGAGAATTCGGCCACCACGTCACGGGAAGCGGTGGCGTCAATGGAGTTCTCTGACGGCTCACCCATCCCCAGATACTGAGCCACCAAGCTCGGATCCAGCCCCAAGGTCGACCCGGCCAGCGCACCCGCACCATACGGCGAGCGAGCCGCCCGCTGATCCCACTCCCGCAGCCGTTCAGCGTCCCGCAAGAGCGGCCAAACGTGCGCCAGCAGATGGTGGGACAGCAAGATTGGCTGGGCGTGCTGCATGTGGGTTCGTCCCGGCATGGCGGCGCCCGGGTGTTCGGCCGCCTGCCCGCACAGGGCATCCACCACATCCAGCAAACCACCGACCATGCCGCGCGCCTGCTCCCGTAACCACATCCGTATCAGCGTGGCGATCTGGTCATTCCGCGAACGCCCAGCCCGCAGTTTGCCGCCCAGTTCCGGGCCGGCCAGCTCAATCAGCCGGCGCTCCAGGGCGGAATGAACGTCCTCATCACCAGCCGCTGGAACGAACCCGCCGGTGTGAACTTCCTCGGCCAGTTCATCCAGCGCGACCAGCATGTCGTGGCGTTCCGAATCAGTCAGAAGCCCCGCCTGGTGCAACGCCCGCGCATGCGCCTTTGAGCCCGCTATGTCCACCTCCGCCAGCCGCCAATCAAACTGCGTGGAACGGGAAAGGGCCACCAGTTCGGGAGATGGCCCGGCGCTGAAACGGCCGCCCCAGAGCCCGCTGCTTCGCCTGCCTGCATGGCCGGCCGGTGCCGGATGTCTGTCAGTCACACCGGCCAGGCTACTAGATGATCACAGTCCGGGCCTGTTAGAGTCGAGGTCATGACAAAACGCGGACTGGCCGCAATAGCGGCCCTCGCCCTGCTGCCCGGTTTGTTAGTGGGATGCTCCGTCAGTGACGAAGACAGCAACTCCAAAGACAACAGCCCCGCCCGGGGCACTTCCAACGATCAGGACCCATCCGACCCATTAGGCATCTTCTCCGAGGAGGAACTCAGCGCCGAGCTCAGCCAGACTTACACTGGAGACAAATTCGGAGTCAGCTTCAAGTACTCCAAGGGGCTTCAGATCGACTCAGACAACAACGTTTGGAAGGGCGGCGTTGACTTGGCTTCACCCAAAGGCCTGGTCAGGTTCAGTGTGAGTACCGGCGGGCTCGGCTGGGGAACCATAGCGGAGGCCAGATCAGCTATGGAGACATCCGGTCTCGAAGTCACCGACTTAGAGGTCAGCGGCTACCCCGCACTCCGCGCCAAGCGCAACGACACACCTGAATTCCCCGGAGGGATCACTTACGTTGTTTGGCGCGGCGTTGAAGACTACATAACAGTTAGGCTCGATGTGCCTCCGATGGACCAAGTCGGTAGATTCGAAGACGTCTCCGATGCCATGGTTCAAACCTTCGAGATTGGTCCATTACCAGACTCGCCCACCGGCTACTAACCGCCAGATCCCGGCTACCCGGGTCCGCCCCAGCGGCGCGCGGGCCAACAGCGAGATCATGCTCCGGCGGCTAGGCGGGCGGCCGAATCGGCCGCCACGGCGGATTCGATCACAGGCCCCAGGTCTCCGTCCAGAACTTGATCCAGGTTGTAGGCCTTGAAACCGGTGCGGTGATCCGCGATCCGGTTCTCAGGAAAATTGTAGGTGCGAATACGTTCTGATCGGTCCACTGTCCGCACTTGAGAGCGACGTGATTCGGCCGCGGCGGCGGCCGCTGCCTCGGCCCGCAAGGCCAAGAGCCGGGCTCGCAGAATCCGCATTGCCTGTTCCTTATTCTGGAGCTGCGATTTCTCATTCTGGCAGCTAACCACCACGCCGCTCGGAAGGTGCGTTATACGCACCGCGCTATCAGTTGTGTTGACCGATTGCCCACCCGGACCAGATGACCGAAACACGTCAATCCGCAGGTCGTTGGGGTCAATTTCAACCTCGGCCGGATCATCCGCTTCCGGCATTACCAGGACGCCGGCGGCTGAAGTGTGAATGCGCCCCTGTGATTCCGTCACCGGCACCCGCTGAACGCGATGCACGCCGCCTTCGTATTTCAAATGCGCCCAGACGCCATCCTGCGGTTCTGGATTGCCGCGGGCTTTGATGGCCAGCGACATGTCTTTCACGCCGCCCAATTCGGTCTCATTGAGGTCAAGGACCTCAACCGTCCAGCCTTGACGTTCGGCGTAACGCTGATACATGCGGAACAGGTCACCTGCGAAAAGCGCCGATTCTTCTCCCCCGGCACCGGCCTTGATTTCCATGATCACATCACGGGCGTCATCCGGGTCGCGGGGCGCTAACAGCTCCGTCAGGCGGTCTAAGGCCTTCTGGCGGATCTCACCCAAGATGGGAAGCTCGCTGGAAAACGACGGGTCGGCAGCGGCCAATTCTTGGGCCGCGGCGAAATCCTGTTCCGCGGTCCGCAACGCTCGGTAGGCCGCCACAATCTGCGAAACGTGGGCGTAGCGCCTCCCCACAAGCCGGGCCCTTCCCGCCGAAGCGTGCAGCGCGGGATCAGACATCTGGGCTGTCAACTCGTCATATTCCGCCAGAAGCGGAGCGACAGCACTGGCTAGGTCAGCCATTGGTTCGTCCCAGAACCGATCTAGGAGGTTGTTGGGCAACACCCTCCGCCTGTGTTGACGCGGTGAGAGCAGGGCTCTCGCCAGCGGAAACGCAGC
>JAIRXP010000061.1 GCA_031268215.1 Bifidobacteriaceae bacterium
CAGAACACGCCGTCGAACCGGGATTCGGCCCAGACAGCCCCGAGGGCCCCCGGGCCGGGCGCGACGGCCTAGCCTTCTTCACCTCAGTGATCGCCCACTTCGCGGGCCTACCAGCTTAGTTTCTGCCACCGTTGAGCAGGCCCTCCCTGGCCCACATCCGCCGGTGCCGCCTGGTCCAGCCTTTCGCCGGAGAAGATTGGCTCCGGGTAACATCCGGAGGAGACTACTTCTCGCATACCCACAATTCGAGGATAAGGACGGACCGGTCCGAGTCATCAAGGTAGGCGTCCAGCCTGATCTTCTTAGGCGTAACCAGCGAGGCGTAATAGACCGCTTGGCGCCGCGCTTCCGGAACGCCGCCGCGCCAGGGGTTATCAAGCTCTGAGGTACCGTGGCTGACGCAGCCCTCGCTTCCAGTTGAATAAGGCGCCACTGCTTCTTGCACGGCTTCCAGATCAGGCCCACGGAGCGCCTCAACAATCCCCCAGGCGCCAAGGCTGAGCAGGCACAAACAGATCGCCGTCCAGATCCAGCGCGGCACCAACCTCAGCGCCCGTGCCCACAACCGCCTCTGGCTAACCGGCATAAGCGGCACCTCCTCTCCCAAGACCCAGCTCGCTTGACTTTCACACCTGCGCTGCTTAGGCTAACAGCCGCGCGGCTGCTTTGCCGCAAATTCACAAATGAGATTTGGGGAAAGCTATGAGACAATTGGTCCGACGGAAGGTGGCGGCAACGGTAGCGGCCGTGGGGTTGTTGCTGGGCCTCGGCGGCACAGCGGCGCTGGCGACGCAAAAGACCGTCAACAACGGGCAACTCTACTACTACACAACCAGCAGCATTCACAGCGCCGAGTACTTCAATCTGTACTACAGCCACAGGGCCTGGGTAAAGACCTCGGCCACAGGCAGCAAGGGCTACTACGGCCCATGCAAGAAGGCATCCGGACCGTCATCGTATATCGCTGCGGCGAAGGGACTCGCTCTCGGCAGAGATCAAAGCGGTTTTATTCTGTGCTAGTGATCGGCGCGGCATTCGGGCCTAACTCAACTAGGGATGTTCCGGGTGACTCGGTTTGAACGCCTAGCGCTGGTGGCGACCACGGCGATCGCTTTGGTGATCGCCGTGGAGGTCTTTGCTGAACGCGACCAGTGGCTGCCGCTTGGGGCACAAACGACATTTGAAATCACCGGTCTTCCAGATGGTCTGTCCAAGGCAAGTGCTGTTGCGGCTATTCGCTCCGAGGCGGAGCGCGCCGGAGCGGTTATGTACCTGAACGCGGCAGGGGGAAGCGTGGCCGGCCACTCCCGGACTTTGTACCGGTTCGGTGGCACGGAGGGAGCGCCGCCGCTGGCAACCTACCCGGATTTTGTCGGCGGCCTGCGAACCACAGTGCTGGACGCGTCTGAATTGGGGTCCCGGCCCGTCCAGGGCATGTATAGCTGGGACCGCTCTCGTGGCGAGTTGGACTTGGCCTTGGGCAGGCTAATAGGCCAAGGCATAGAGGTCGCCGCGCCTGATCACGAGGGCATCGCCTCGCTCAACGCGGACATCGCTTTGAACAGCGGTCTTGCGCCTGTCGCCGGGGCAAGCCTGATGGGTCTGTTCTTGGCGGTAGCGTATGGAACTGTGGCTCGCAGGCGCCGTGACGCTGTTCTTGCGATCCATGGCCGCAGCGCTTCCGTCGCCTACTTCAAGGACCTCGGGGCGTTCGCAGGCAATGCAGCTACAGTCAGCGTCGGGCTGGGGCTCCTGACGGCCGCCGGGCTTGGGTTGTACAACCACTGGCACCAATTCGGCCGCTTCAGTCTGTGGGCATTGAGTGTAATCGGCGGGATGGTACTGATAGCCATGTTCACGCATACCGTTGCCTACGCTATGCGGCCGCCCCTGGACCAAGTGGCGGTGCTAGCCGGCCAACAGCCGTACCTTCACGGAGCCGTGATCGCCGGCACGAGCGGCGCCCTCGCTTTAGCAATGCTTTTCGCCACAATTGGACCGGTGGCCGGGCAGCTACAGCAGTTGGGGGATTGGGACCGGTTTAGCGAAGAATGGGCATCTGCGAGCGATCTCGTATCGATAGGATACGGCCAGGTATATACGAAAGACCAGACCGCTAGCTTAGCTGCTTTTGTCCGCAAGCAAGACGGCGACGGCAAGGTGCTTGTCGCCTACCATGATAGTGACTATGGTCGGCCTGACGGCTACGTGAGTCAAGCAATCTATCCCGGTGAGGGCAATACGATGGTCGTCAACCCTCAGTACTTCGAGCGGGTTGCCGTCAGAGACGCTGCGGGCAAACGCCTGACGCTAGATTCTGAGAGGTTCAGAGTGCTGGTTCCTGAGAACCTCAAGGACCAGTCAGAGCAATACGTGGCGGCCGGCCTAGAGTATGCCGAATGGTCCGGTTTGGAGCAACAGGGCAGGAGCAGTCTGCCTGGCGTCAACCTCGAGCCTGAACTGGTTCTCATCGAATCAAATCAGGAGATCTTCGCATTCGGTGATGCTGATTTGTTCCGGCCGGTAGCCACGGCGAATGCGGTGATCTACGTTATCCCGCTCGGCCTGGGGATTGTGTCGGGTTCAGATTTGGAGACATTCGCCAGTCTGGGCCAGCTAATGTTCACAGATGCCGTAGCTTTGGAAGATGCGGTCGCTAGCGAACCGTTTGGTGCCTCCGTAATCGCAATCGACGGCAGAGCGGACCGAGCGCGTGACAGGATCGCGGTGGCTCAACGTAAGGCTACCTTTGGCTGGACCGCAATTGCGATAGCGGGGGCTGTACTGGTCCTAGCAGATTTGGTCTTGGCCGCTTCTTACTGCCTGCGTAACCGCCAGCCACTGTTTGTACGCCATGTCTTTGGCCGGACCGCAAACCGTCTGGCTGTGCCGTTCGTGTTGCTCTGCGCAGCGGCAGGGTTAATCATTTGGCGTGCCGTGATCCAATTCGAGGACACACCGAGCGGACTCGGTAACGCCCTGTGCCTTGGCGCGCTGTGTCTTAACGCTACGATTTGCTGGATCTTCATACGTATCTGGATTGCGAAAGCGAGGGCTGACTATGTCAGGCGCTACTGAAGCCGCGCCCGGCGGTCAGGGCACACGCCGGCCTGTCGGCCTACTACCGCCAGCAATCGGCCGCGACCGACCTGCCAAGCTGACGGTGGCCGGCTTGACCAAGACGTTCCAGGACCGAACTGTGCTCCGGGAGGTCTCGTTCAACGCGTGCGGCGGCGAGATGGTGGCCATCACTGGTGCCAGCGGTTGCGGGAAGACAACTCTGCTTAACTGCGTAGGTGCCCTGGAGCAGTGCGACGGCGGCGAGATTGTGCTTGCTCTGCCCGTGGGAGACCAGGTTGGCCAAGATTCTGACTCCGCGTCTGCGCATACCTACGCGCATTCAAGCCGCCGGAGCCGTTCGCGAGATGAGCCGCCACAGCTAGTCGAGGTGACAGACATGTCAGCGCGGCAGAGTCGGCGCTTTTTTCGTCATACGGTGGGTTTCGTGTTTCAGAATGCCGGTCTTGTTGATTCTTGGACCGTGGGCCGCAACCTGCGTGTGCCCGTGACGCGCTCCGGCAAGCTGCCCTCAAGGGACCAAATCCGCCAAGCACTGGAGCAGGTGGGAGCGGACGGCCTCGATAGGGCAATGGTTTACACCCTTAGCGGTGGCGAGCAACAGCGCGTCGCGCTGGCCCGACTGTTGTTGAAGGACCCGCTGCTGGTGCTGGCGGACGAACCTATGGCAGCTCTTGATTCCGAAAACGCCGAGCTAGTGTTCACGTTGCTCCGTCAACTAGCGGATCGCGGTGCATTGGTCCTCATGGCCTCCCACGACTCGGCCACGGTAGCCCGTTGCGACCGCGAGGTACGGCTTCCTGAGCCGGACTCGCGCTGCTCCCTCAAGGAGAGGCCAGTCCGCATCTTCGGCCTCACCTTACCCCGTTGGAGCCGGAACGCTGAGGAACTCGGCGGGCCGCTGCTGGCCGCCGCCGACGTTGGGGACAGGGAAGCAGGGCCACACACCGCCGCAGGCGCCGGGGCCCTCTGACCCGGCGCCGGGATTGTGAGGGCCCAACCTGCTCGGAAATGGGCAACACGCCGAACACGCCTGAACTACTGTCCTCCGCCGCTAATACGCTGTAATTGCCGGGCGGTGGAGCTGAGAATCTGCTGGGCGGTCTTGGCCTAGGTGGACGGCCTGGGGTTCTCGTTCCAGCCGTTGACCTACTCGCGGATGTCCTTCTCGAGGGCTCTGACCGACCGGGGTCGGAGCGTTGCAGGGGGTCTTGGGTGATGAGCCCGAAGAGCCGCTCCACCTCGTTGAGCCACGACGAATAGGTCGGCGTGAAGTGCATGTGGAACCAAGGATGGTTTTCCAGCCAGGCTCGGATCGCGAGGCCCTTGTGGGTGGCGTAATCGTCCCAGATGATGAGCGCGTCCAGGTGCGCAGGCACTTCGGTGTCTGTCTTTGGCGAGGAGCCTCTTGAACTCTTGGGAACGGTGGCGTCGGTGGCTCGAGGAGATCACCTCCCCGGTTTGGGTGTCGAATGCCGCGAACAAGGTGATCGGTGCCGTGCCGCACGTAGTCGTGGGAGCGGAGTGGCGCGGCTGGGGACGCAGCCATTGTGGCATTGATCACCAATTGCCCGGGCCGCGCCGTGGAATAGGCAGAGACACGGCGCGGGCTCCAGCGCCAGTGACCCGCCGGACCTTGCGTCCGCCCCCGGGCGTGCCGGGTGTGCCATCCCACTAGTAGAGTGTCGTCGCTGATTTCTGGTTGTGTTGGTGTATGACGGTTGTGGCGGTTTCCCTTCCCCCCGCCATGAGGAGTTGTCATGACTGTCGTGAAGATGTACCCGGTCCGGTTGGGGCCGGCTGACCGGGATTGGTTGGAGCGGGTGACGAGGACCGGTTCCCATCCGGTGCGGATGGTCACCAGGGCGAAGATCTTATTGGCGTTGGACGAGTCAGCCGGGGCGCCGGCGTCGCGGACAGTGATCGGGGAGTCGGTGGGCGCCTGCTCAATGACGGTGTTGGCGGTCGCTAGGCGTCTGGCGGAGCTGGGTGGTGACGTGCGGGCGGCCGTGGGCCGGAAGAAGGCTTGCCGGGCGCCGGTCGAGCCGAAAGTGACGGGTGACGTGGAGGCCAGGGTGATCGCCAAAGCCTGCTCCGAACCGCCCCAGGGGTACCAGCGTTGGTCGTTGCGGCTGTTGGAGAAGCATGTGAAGCTGGACGACCAGCTACCGGACCTGGACCACTCGACTATCGGGAGGATCCTAAAAGGGGGGCCATCCGCCCGCACCTGAGGCAGTATTGGGCGATCCCGCCGAAGGCGAACGCCGAGTTCGCGGCCCGGATGGAGGACGTCCTGGCCGTCTACGAAAGGCCTTACGACCCGCAGGCCCCGACTGTCTGCATGGATGAAAAGCCCTACCAGCTCTTGGCCGATATACGCGACCCGATCCCGATGGCGCCGGGCAGGGACGCGAAGGACGACTGCGAGTACGCCAGGCACGGGACGTGCTCGATCTTCGTGTGGGTCGAACCGTTGGCTGGCGTCCGGTGGATCGACGCCCAACCGACCCGGACCCGCGTGGACTGGGCCAATCAAGTCAAACGCTTGTTGACGGTGGATTACCCCGACGCGCCCAAAGTCGTCCTCGTGATGGATAATCTCAACACCCACACCGTCGCTTCCCTCTACGAGGCGTTCGAGCCGGAAGAGGCCTTCGCCTTGGCCCGCAGGCTTGAGATCCACCACACCCCGAAACACGGCTCCTGGCTCAATATCGCCGAGATCGAGTTGTCGTGCGTGTCGAAGCAGTGCCTCGGGCGGCGCGTCGCGGACCTGGAGACCCTGAACCGTGAACTAGCCTCCTGGCGCGAGTCGGTCAACGCCGACAAACGCCGGGTCGAATGGCAATTCACCACGCGCGACGCCCGGACCAAACTCCGCCACCTCTACCCCAAACAATCAAACGCGACAGTGTACTAGGCTGGTCCTGGAGTTCCTGCACCCAACCTTATGAGAAGGGGATCATGGCACGAGTGATTGTGGATGTTATGCCCAAGCCGGAGTTGTTGGACCCGCAAGGCAAGGCTGTCGCTG
>JAIRXP010000013.1 GCA_031268215.1 Bifidobacteriaceae bacterium
GAGTGCGCGCACAACAGCGACCTGGAGTGTGCCGCGCCCGCCATCCAAGTGGGTTCGGCTGGCTCCACCACGGCCGGCTGCCTGACTTTCGCCTCGGCCTGAAGTTCGCGGGGCGACTCCATCCCATAAGGATGCCTCAGATCGCTCTTCGCGGACGCTGGTTCCCTGCGGCCGGTGGGCCGCGTTGAGAGCGGGCCCCAGTTTCTGGCACAATGAGAGTTTGTATGTGTGCCTGATGGACCCTCTCAACCTTCTAGCGCGCGTCCAGCTTTGCCGCCCAGGTGACCCACCCCACGGGCTCACCCAGCGGCGGACAACCTGTCAACGAATGCAAAGGAAGTAACCGCTGCTGTGGCTGTAAAGATTCGGCTCAAACGCCTGGGGAAGATCCGGGCACCCTACTATCGCATTGTGGTCGTGGACGCCCGCGCCAAGCGGGATGGCCGCGTGATCGAAGAGATCGGCAAGTACCACCCAACCGAGGATCCGTCCTACATTGAGGTCAAGTCGGACCGCGTTCAGTATTGGCTGTCGGTGGGAGCCCAGCCAACGGAGCCTGTATTGGCTCAACTGAAGCTGACTGGAGATTGGCAAAAGTTCAAGGGCTTGCCCTATGAAGAGGGCACGCTGAAAGTGCCGGCGCGCCAGGCCGCTGAGGCGGCGGCCGCCGCCCTGGAGGCAGCTGAAGCCGAAGCGCTGAAGAAGGTTTCCGCCCTAGCGGAGGCGAAGGCCAAGGCCGAGGCTGAGGCTAAAGCCGCCAAGGCCAAGGCGGACGAAGCAGCCACGGCTGAGGACTCAGCTAAAGACGCCGGGGAACCGGCGGATGAACAGCCGGACCCTTCGGCCGATGCCGCTGCGGCGACTCCGGAGGCCTGATGCTGGGCCGGGCACTAGAACACCTGGTCCAAGGGATTGTCGATGACCCGGATGCGGTCACTGTGCGGTCAAGGCAAAACCGTCACGGAGACTTGCTTGAGATCAGAGTTGCCCCGGAGGACTTAGGCCGGGTGATCGGGCGCAGCGGGCGGACCGCCCGCGCGCTGAGGACTGTCGTCAACGCACTATCTCCTAGCGGTAGTGTGCGTGTCGACGTGGTCGACACCGACCGCCACTGACCGTAGGTCCAAGCCATGGAAGTAGTCCTGGCGGTGATTGGCCGTCCCCACGGGATAAACGGCGAGGTGCGCCTGGAATTGCGCACCGACCGGCCCGAACAGCGATTTCAGCCCGGCCGCGTTTATCGTCTCGACCTCTCCGGAGTGGCCGCTGGCAGCACCGGAGTAGCTGGCCCCTCGGCGCCGCCGGGCCAGTTGACTTTGCGGCGGTACCACGCTGATCAGAGGCCGGCCTTGGCTAGCTTCGATGAGATCAAGGACCGGACCGGGGCCGAATCATTGCGGGGCGCCAAACTATTGGGGGAGATAGACCCAATGGAAGAGGCGGATGCTTGGTACCCGGCGCAGTTGCGTGGAGCGCGGGCCGTCCTGCCGGACGGCACTCCTGTCGGCGTGATCCGTGACCTGATCACAATACCTGGTCAAGACCTTCTTCAGATTGATCAGCCAGATGGCACCACGGCTCTGGTGCCATTCGTCAAAGCCCTGGTCCCGGAAGTGGATCTGGACGCGATGAGGCTAGTGATTGATCCGCCGGACGGCCTGGTGGCGGCCCGTCCGGCCGCCGAGGGAGAGTGACCCGGAAATGCGGATCGACGTCATCACCATTTTCCCGGAGTACTTGGCCCCGGCGCGGCTATCCCTGCTAGGCAAAGCCGGTCAAGCCGGAATTGTTCAAATTCTGGTCCATGACCTGCGGGATTGGACCTCGGACAAACACCGCACCGTTGACGGCGCCCCCTATGGAGGGGGTGCCGGAATGGTGATGAAACCGGGGCCCTGGGGCCAGGCCATCGATTCAGTGGTAGCGGCACCGGCGGATGGGTCAAGCCTGTCGGAAGTGGCCACAGACCAAGGCGGGCGGGCTACGCTGGTGCTGCCGACGGCATCGGGCAAGGTCTTCAACCAAGCCTCCGCGGAACGCTTGGCCCAGGTGGAACACCTGGTGTTCGCCTGTGGCCGGTATGAGGGAATCGACGCGCGCGTGGCTGAACACTACCGTGACCGCCTGCCGGTGGAAGAACTGTCGGTGGGCGATTACGTCCTGGCCGGGGGAGAATCGGCGGCGCTGGTGATGATTGAGGCCATTACCCGACTGATCCCGGGTGTGCTGGGGAACGCGGACTCTTTGACCGAAGAATCCCATGTCCGTCCGGGGCTGCTGGAATACCCCGTGTATACCAAGCCACCGTCGTGGCGCGGGCTTGAGGTGCCGCCGGTGCTGTTGTCTGGCCATCACGGCAAGATCGCGGCCTGGCGGCGCGAGCAAGAGATACTGCGGACTGAGCGGATGCGGCCAGACTTGATCAACCACACCCGGAGCGGAACACCGCCCCGGCCGGACCAGGAACGAGGTGAATCGTGACCGGTGAAGCATCCCGTCCCGATCTGCGCAACGTGGCCATAGTGGCGCACGTAGACCACGGCAAGACAACGCTGGTAGATGCCATGCTGTGGCAGACCGGTGCCTTCGGGTCGCATGATCATGTCGAAGAACGGGCCCTCGATTCCGGTGATCTGGAGCGTGAGAAAGGCATCACGATTCTGGCCAAGAACACGGCGGTGCATTACCGGGGGCCCGCCGCCGACGACCCGGCCAATGGTGCAGACGGTGATCCGGCCGGTCCGGCGGGGGCGGTCACCATCAATGTAGTTGACACCCCCGGCCACGCTGATTTTGGCGGCGAAGTAGAACGGGGCCTGTCCATGGTGGATGGCGTGGTGCTTCTGGTTGACGCCTCAGAAGGGCCACTTCCGCAGACCCGGTTCGTGCTGCGCAAGGCGCTGGAGGCACAGTTGCCGGTGATCGTGGTGGTGAACAAAGTGGACCGGCCGGACGCGCGGATCGCGGAAGTCGTTGGCGAGACAACCGACTTGCTGCTGTCCCTGGCCGGGGACCTGACCGAGGACGATCCATCACTGGACCTGGACCACGTACTTGACTTCCCTGTCATCTACGCCGCGGCGAAGGCTGGCCGGGCGTCCTTGGTTCCTCCGGCGGACGGTGAATTGCCGGATGGTGGGGACCTGGAACCGCTGTTCAGGGCCATTGTTGAGACCATTCCGGCACCCACCTATGATCCGCGGGCGCCGTTGCAAGCCCATGTCACTAACTTGGACGCCTCGCCCTTCTTGGGGCGGTTAGCGTTGCTGCGCCTGTACAACGGGGAACTGGCTAAGGGCCAAACCGTCGCCTGGGTGCGGCAAGACGGTTCGGTCAAGAACGTCAAGATCACCGAGTTGCTGGCGACTGAGGCGCTGGACCGCGTTCCGGCTCAGACGGCCCGGGCGGGGGACATCGTGGCGGTGGCGGGGATCGGCGAAATCATGATCGGCGACACCCTAACGGATCCGGATGACCCCCGGCCCTTGCCGACCATCAAAGTCGATGAGCCCGCCATCTCAATGACCGTAGGCATCAATACCTCGCCGCTCGCGGGAAAGGTCAAGGGCCACAAACTAACGGCCCGACAGGTCAAGGACCGGCTGGGGCGGGAACTGGTCGGCAACGTTTCGCTGCGGGTGCTGGCCACGGAACGGCCAGACGTCTGGGAAGTCCAAGGGCGGGGTGAATTGGCTTTAGCCGTACTGGTGGAACAGATGCGGCGCGAAGGTTTTGAGCTAACCGTGGGCAAGCCGCGGGTTGTCACCAAGACGGCCGATGGCCTTCTGCTGGAGCCCATGGAGCGGATGACAATTGACGCGCCGGAGGAATACTTGGGGACCATCACACAGCTGATGGCGGCCCGGAAAGGCCGCATGACGACAATGTCCAATCATGGTTCCGGCTGGGTGCGGATGGAATTCCTAGTGCCGGCTAGGGGGCTGATCTCATTTAGGACCCAGTTCTTGACCGAAACCAGGGGGACGGGGATCGCGTCTTCAATTGCCGAGGGATATGAGCCCTGGGCCGGGCCAATCGAATTGCGGACCACTGGCTCCATGGTGGCGGACCGACCCGGTGTGGCCACACCTTATGCCATCACCGCTCTACAAGAGCGGGGCACCTTTTTCATAGCCCCGACGGAGGAAGTCTATGAAGGCATGGTGGTGGGCGAGAACCCTCGCAACGAGGATATGGACGTCAACATCACCCGTGAGAAGAAGCTCACCAACATGCGCTCATCAACCGGTGATGAACTGGAGCGATTGACACCGCCGCGCCGGCTGACCCTTGAAGAATCGCTCGAATTCGCCGCCACCGATGAATGCGTGGAGGTCACTCCGGAAATCATTCGGATCCGCAAGGCTGAACTATCCTCCGAGGTCCGAGGCAAGGCACGTGGCAGGGCCAAGCGAGATGGTCAAGGAGGGCGGAGTGGATCCGCCGGATCCTCTGGCGATGGTGGCGGTGGTAGCACTGGTGGCGGCCAGCGGTCATGATCGAGAGCATCCTCAAAGGCCTGGGTTGCGCAGCGGTGAGCGCGCTGGTCGCCCTGGTGGGATGTATCTGGCACCGCTCATCGGTATCCGTGGGGCCGGTCGGCTCTTTTCCGCTGGGATTGATCTTCGCTTTGGCGGCGCTGGCGGGTTGGGCCATGGCTTCCCGGGCACTAGCTGGCTGGGCAGGGTTGGCGGGCGCGGCCGTGGGGGCGTTCATCGCCTCTGAAGCGGCGGCGATGCGTGGTCCCGGCGGAGACTTGATGGTCCAAGGCGACCTGCTCGGTTTCATCTGGGCCATCGCCGCTCCGCTGGTGGTTGTGGTGGCCGCGCTGCTGCCAGCCCGTTGGTTTTCAAATTTACCGCGGCGGCTCTGAATAGTTCCACATCGGTGGCCACAGGCAGCGCGGTCTTGCTGGATCGCGTTCCTCTGCCGGAGGCTTTGCGTGTCTGCCGTGTCTGTTACGTCTTGGGTTACCGCTCGCTTCGCGCCGGACGGGGGAAGGCCTTTAGGATTGTCTATAGCCCTACAGACCTGGAGGTGCTTCGGTGGCTGACGAATTGCGAGAACGCCCGGACCAAGAGACGCCTGCCTGCCCGCCAGGAGCGGGGGATGACCCAGATGCCTCCGGCCCCGCCTCCGCGGTGCCTGTCACCCGAATCGAGATGGAGGCGGTGGTACTCGGTGCCCCCGCGGGCGACGAGTCGGCTGCTCGCCAAGAGCCGGTTATGGAGGGATCACCGGACCGGGGTGCTGGGGTCGGTACAGACCCGGAGCCGGACAATGATCCTGAGTCGGATCCGGAAACTGGCCAAGAACTTGATCTGGAGGCCGGATGGGAACTCGGACGGGAACCGGAACCCGTAGCTGAGCCGGAGACCGAAGGGGATGCGGCCGGCGCAGAAGCCGGGCCGGCTTCTGAGGGCGTAACGGAAACGGGTATTGAGCTGGCGGCGGGTGCTGAGACCGCGGCGGCCAACGGACCGGTGCCGGAAACCGAGTCAGAACCAGAGACTGAGCCGGCACCAGAAACCAGCCCGGAACCAGTGCTGGACTTGGGCTGGACGCCGGCGGTGGGCCGGGAAGCGTCGGCTGAGCCGGAAGCACCGGAGTCCGCTGATGGCCTGGGCGAATCTGGCGCGCCGCTGGCAGGCGGCGACGAGTTCCTGTCACCCTTTGACTTGTTGGCCAGTCAAGCCCTCAGGTCGGCGCTGGATCCGGTCTATTCTGTGCCAGACGCGGAACCTCCGGAGAGCACGCCCGGCGAAACGGCTGAGGTTGGCGAAACGGCTGAGGCCGATGAAGCACCCGAGCTTGACGGTACCGCTGAGGCCGGGCATCCGGCTGAGCCTGGTGAATCGGCTGAGGCCGAGGATACGCCTTGGGTCCCGCGTCTGCCTGAACCTGAAGAAACGGCTGAGGTCGGCGGCGCCGTGGAGGCCGCGCACCCGGCTGAGTCCGACGAACCAGTTGACGTTGACGAAGCACCTGAGACCTTGCAACTGGATGAGGCCCGCGAAACTGATGATGCCTCGCATCCGGCTCAGCCTGGTGAATCGGCTGAGGCCGGGGAAACGCCTTGGGCCCCGCGTCTGCCTGAACTCGAAGAACCGGCTGAGGTTGGCGGCATCGTGGAGGCCGCGCACCCGGCTGAGTCCGATGAACCGGTTGAGGCCGAGGAAGCCCCCGCAGCCAGGGAGCCCTACAGCGAAGAACAGCGTTCCGGACCGCCGGAGCAATTGGATGAAATCGCCTGGCCGGAAGTGTCTGGCCGGTCGGGCGGTGCAGAGCCGAGCCGGCCGTCCAGCCCAGCGGAGGAGTCCAGGCCGACACCCCAAAGGCAATGGCCCCATCCGCGCGAAGAGCTGGCAGACCCTGGCGGGCCCGCTTGGCCTGAAGCACCGTCCGTGCCTGAAGTATCTGCTCCACCCGAGGCGCCCGCCGAGCCGGGAACACCGGCTCAGCCTGAACCGTCCGAGCGGCCAGAAGCGCCGAGTTGGCGGGGAACCACGGGCCCGCATGAGGCCCGCTCTTGGCCGGGGCCGCAGAAGACACCGAAGGCACCAGAGAGCATAGTTCTGCCCCCAGATCCGGTCGCTCCAGATCCGGTCGCTCCGGGCCCAGCTACTCCGGGCTCGGGTGCTCCAGGTCCGGCTGTTTCGAGCCTGTTGGGCAGATTGGCGGAGCCGCCGGGTAACTGGGACGATCCGCTCTCTTCCATTGGCGACACCGGAGAATACCCAACCGCCGAGGTGGGCCAGGCACACGTCCTTCCCCCAGTGCCGAAGCAGCAGCCTCCCAAGCGGATTTCGATTCTTGAGGCCCAAGGCTCTACGAGCAATACCGAGGCCCTGGCCCTGCGTCCTATGCTTCCGCCGGTGGCCGAGCCGTGGGCGGAGCCTTCAACCGGAGAGCAGGCGGCAGTGCCCGCGCCCGGGGTCAAGCGGCATGACACTTCTCCTCAGCCGCTGAAGAGGTCCAGCCGCTCCGACAAGCGGGCCGGCCAGGACAAGCCGGGCTTGATTGGCCGCCTTCAGTCGAAGAAGTGGTTGATTCCGGCGTTGATTGGCGCGGGAGTGCTGGTCATTGGTTTTATTGGGGTGAGTGCTGCCTTGGCCGGCAAGGTGCCGAACGGCGCCTCGGTGGCAGGGGTGAGGATCGGTGGGCTGTCCCGGCAGGAGGCGATTGACCTCCTTGACCGGGAACTCGGTCCTAAGTCCAGGGAAACGGTAAAGGTGTTGGTCGGCGAATCTGAGGTAACGTTCGACCCAGTGATCGCGGGTATGGGGTTTTCACCCAAGGAAACCGTGGCTGCGGTAACCGGGTTCAGCCTTAACCCGCTGCGGTTACTGAAGCATATTGGCGGGACCGGTGAGGTTGCCCCGGCTCTGGTTGTGGACCAGGCCGCGCTGGAGGCCCATGTTGGTGAACTCGCGGCTCAGACGCGTGTCGAGCCAGTCGGCGGAACTGTCACGGTGGCTGGCGGTTCCGTCGCCACCACTTCCCCAGTAATCGGCGCTGGTCTTGATCAGACTGGTGCCGCCAGCCAGATCAAGAAGAATTACCTCATCGAGGAAGCGCCTTGGCGACTGCCGGTGGATGAGTTAGCTCCCAAGATTGGCCAAGAGCAGATCGACGAGGCGGTCGCCCAAATTGCTACTCCGTTGCTGTCAGGTCCGGTCGAAGTCTCGGCTGGCAGAGCCAAGGTGGATCTCCCGGCCAGCGAAATAGCGGCGGCAGCGGTGATTGAACCAAATGACGAGTCTGGCGACAGCCTGATTCTTAGCTGGGACACGGAGTTGCTGCGGGCATCAGTTTCAAAACGTTTGCCCAAAGGGACTGAAACCGACCCCCAGGATGCTCACTTCGTGTTTATTGGTGGTCAGCCAGCTATCGAAGACGGCCGCCAGGGGGTTCAAGTTAACGCTGATCAATTGGCCAATGCCATGACGACAGCGGCCACGGCCGCCGGGGCTGAAAGGCGGGTGACGGCCGAATTGGCCCAATCTGATCCCAGCGCGGACCGAGCCGCGCTTGAGAAACTTGGGGTCAAGGAAGTGATCGGGCGCTTTGAGACTCAGGCGACGAATAGCGCCGACAGGACCCGGAACCTGCGAAAGGCCGCCGATATGGTGACGGGCATTCTGGTCAAACCGGGTGAGACGTTCTCGCTCGATGACGCCTTGGGTCATCGCAGCCTGGAGACCGGCTGGTACAACGCCGGGGTAGTAGTTGACGGCGTGACGCAGGACGGGATTGGCGGTGGGTTGTCGCAGTTTTCGACCACTCTGTATAATGCGGGCCATTTGGCGGGCATGGTGGACGTAGAACACACGCCGCACGCCAACTATTTCTCGCGTTATCCAACTGGCCGTGAAGCAACCATTTGGGAGGGACAAATTGACAACAAATTCAAGAATGACACACCTTATGGTGTAGTACTGCGGGCCGGTGTAAGTGAGTCGCTCAAAGTCTGGGTGGAGTTGTGGTCAACCAAGTACTGGAGCGTTGAGACCGGGATTGGCCAAGGGTATTCTTATGTGGCACCACGCGTAATTGAGTCGACGACGGATAGTTGCATACCCCAAGCGAGTGGTGGGTCGGGCTTCCAAGTAGACTATTGGAGAATAAAGACGGGCCCGGACGGCAAGGCCCTGGATAGGGAAAACTGGCATTGGCGTTACGACCCGATGAATGCGATTGTGTGCAAGGAAACTGATGAATGATCCGGCCGCCCACCGTCTTGGTAAGGGCGCCGGCTAGTCCTGGCCTGGTGCTGTCGCGGCTGTGCTGCCGGGCCTTTGGGCTGGGCGCGTTATGAGATGGGCGATTGCTATCTCAGGTGCTTCAATACGATGCAACCGGCCGCCGCGGTGGCGTACTTCAACATAATCCGGGCAGGCGGCCTCCAGCGTGCCAACGGTGTCCGCGTAGCCTCCGCCGGGCAGGTGTCGCCGGATGGTCACTCGCACGCCGGGGGACCAGTTCATCCAAATGGGGCCAGTCATATCGACTATTAAACCTCCGGCCGGTCTCAGCAAAGCGCCTCGTGCGTTGCGGCAGGTCAGCGCGTTGGCGCGGTTGGGAGTCAACTTGGGCGAAGAGGACAAACTGACGTCAAGTTGCCCCGCCGCCCAGTTCGCGTCAGTTTGTCCCCCAGGTGCCCGATGCCGTCCACGGGGCCCTTCGCGTTATGCCAGGTCAGCGCGTTGGCGCGGATGGGCGCCAGTTTGGGAGGGGTGCCGAATTGACGTCAAGTTGCCCCGCCGCCCAGTTCGCGTCAGTTTGTCCCCCCAAACACTCCGGGGAGGCGTGGCTACCTCGGGGCGGTCCCGTTCTTGGATCCGAGTCCGGTCGGGCCGGGGACGGAGGGTTTGGGGCCGGCTGTGGCGTTAGGCTTGGGGCTTGTGACTTATGTGATTGCTGAGCCATGCGTCGACGTAAAAGATGGGGCATGCGTCGATGAATGCCCGGTCGACTGCATCTACGAAGGCGTCCGGTCGCTTTACATCCAGCCAACCGAATGCGTGGATTGCGGGGCCTGCGAGCCGGTGTGCCCGCAAGTGGCGATCTTCTATGAGGATGACTTACCACCCGAATGGTCCGCCTTTACCCAGGCCAACGCCGCTTTCTTCGACCAGCTCGGTTCCCCGGGCGGCGCCGCGAAGGTTGGGCCGGTGCCTTACGACGCTGCGGTCGTGGCCGGCTTACCACCTAAAGCGTAGACGCGGGCATCATGGGCTTTGACGCTTCCAGCTTGCCGGTGTTCCCGTGGGACCGCCTTGAGCCGTTCAAACGGCGAGCCAGCGCCTACCCGGGCGGGTTGATTGACCTGTCGATTGGTACCCCGGTGGATCCAACTCCGGAGGTCATCCAAGCGGCGTTGCAGGCGGCCGCGGATTCACCGGGGTACCCGGCCACGGTTGGTACCGCGGCGTTGCGCCAAGCGATCACGGACCATTACCGGCGTTGCCGGGGCGTGCCGGACCTGCCGGAGGATGCCATCTTGCCGACCATCGGTTCCAAGGAGATGGTTGCCCAGCTACCGTCATTGCTTGGCCTTGGGGCCGGTGACGTGGTGGTTCACCCAACGGTCGCCTATCCAACGTACGATGCCGGAGCCTGCCTCGCTGGAGCCACGCCAGTTCCAGCGGACTCACCTGAGGAAATCCCCGCCGGACTGCGCGGCCAGGTGCGGCTGGTGTGGCTTAACAGCCCGGGTAATCCAGATGGTCAGGTGGCCAGCATTGAGCGCTTGGATGGTTGGACTAGGTGGGCCCGCCAGGCCGGCGCGGTGGTCGCAAGCGACGAATGCTATGCCGGGCTGGCCTGGGAGGAGCCATGGGCTTCCGCAGGGATTCCGTCGCTGTTGGATCCGCGTGTGGCGGGCGGCTCGCTGGCAGGCAAACTGGCGCTCTACTCGTTGTCCAAACAGTCGAACGCGGCCGGATACCGAGCGGCTTGGTTGGCTGGGGACCCAGAGTTGGTGGGAAAGCTGACTGGGTTGCGTAAGCACATGGGGATGATTGTGCCGGGGCCCATCCAGGCCGCCATGGTGGCGGCCCTGGGGGATGATTCCCACGTTGCCGGCCAGCGCCAAATCTATGCGGCACGGCGGTCGGTCTTGGCGGACGGGGTTAGCCAGGCCGGATATGTGCTGGAAGGGTCCGGGGCTGGGCTGTACCTGTGGTTTACCACCCCAGACCGCCAAGATGGATGGCGAACAGTCGAGGATCTGGCTTCGCTGGGAATCCTAGTGGCGCCAGGCGCCTTCTACGGCGAGGCCGGGAATCCTTATGTACGGATGTCCCTGACAGGATCAGACCGGGACGTAGCGGAGGCGGCGGCACGCCTGACCGGCGCCTGAACCTGGGTTTGCGTTTAACGGCGCCGGCCGGGCCGCGGCGCTTCGACGGTTCCCTGATCGCCCGCCGGGCGTCCGTCCCGGACCAGCCAGTGGCCGCGCTCAGCGCGGCCAACATCCTGCCCTTCTCCTCCTTTGATGCCTGCCACGCCGGCGGGCGCGGACCCCTTGGGGGAGAGACAGGCGCCGTCGCCCCCGGAGCTTTACGTGAAGCGGGCCGGCCGCTTGACAGGGCCGCAGTCCTCCCCGTAGCTTCTTGCCAGCGGGTCAGTCCCGGCCCCGCACGAGCCCACTGCTGTCGACGCCGCAAGCGCATGAAAGTGACTGGCTCGCACCCCGATACGAAAAGGAACAGCCACTTTGATGACGACCGGGGATGGTTTGACGACTGAGGATGACGCGGCCGTCACCCGGGTGGCGCTGGGTGTCGCGGAGCCGCTGTTCCCGAAGGAGTCGGTGGGGCAAGCTGAGATGACCGCGGGACCCAAGGAGGACGTCAAAGAATTCAGGGTTTGCGGCACAACCAATCCCCCCTTACAAAGAGAATCCAGGAGCGCTTGTTGCGAAGCCTAAGTAGGCCGGAGGCTTGGAGAAGTGGGCGGACGGCGCTCTTGGCGGCTGTGGGAGCGTGTGCCGCGCTGGTCGGGTAGGCGGCGGCGTCAAGACTGTGGAGAGTTACGTGGTCCCGGCTGTTGAACACCAGACCGGATTCGGTTCCGGCTACCCGCTGCCACCGGTTCGCGAAGGCGACGACGGCGACGACGGGCTGACGCCGCTAGCTGACGAGGACCAGATGGAGCTGTGGCAGCGCCGGGTGCCGCTCGCGGGAGCGGAGATTGCTCCGGGTGAGTGGTTCAGCCTGATCGTAGGGGTTGTGCCGGAAAACGGCGCAGGCGATACCTCCGAGTGGCCTGAGATCCGGTATCGCGTGGGTTCGCGGGATTATGTGAGCTTCCCGGGCATTGGCGCGAAGTTCCTTGGTCCCGCTGACTGCGGCTAGGTCGCCGGTGCGGTGGGCGGCGGCTCCGGCCGTGAGCCTGGCATGGCTCTGTGTGGGTGCTGAGGCTCCGGAAGCGAGAGTATCGGAACCATCGCCATCGTCTAGCTCCACCAGGTGAACAGAACCTTGACGAATGAGCCGAGTCTCGCCTACTCGGGGTCCCCGCGAAAGATCCGACCGTAGGGAGGAGGTTTTGTGGGGTTGTTTCGGGGTCCCTGCGAAAGATCCGACCGTAGGGAGGAGATTTTGTGAGGCCATTTGGGTCGCCATGGCTCGCGGGCAGATGGCCGAACGCCGCGAACAGCATAGGGAGCTTCCGCTGGTGAGGGCCGGGGATGAGACGGCCGGCTTGCCATCTACGGCATAATGGGCCAAAAGTAATGGAAGAGACTGGCCACGAATGCCCCCAGGGTTAGTCTCCGAGCCCAGGAGGCCCACACTATGGCTAAAGCCAAACAAGACTTGCCGCGAGTCCGCCTTGAGGTTGACGACAAGGCCCTTGAACTCGCCACCATCCCGGCCACCCAAGGAAACCACGGCGTGGTGGTCACGCCACTGATGAGTCAGACCGGGCTGGTCGCCCTTGACCCCGGGTTCCTGAACACGGCGGCCTGCACTTCAGAGATCACCTTCATAGACGGTGACCAGGGGATACTCCGCTACCGGGGGTATCCGATCGAGCAGCTAGCGACCCAATCAAGCTTCCTTGAGGTGGCTTTGCTGCTGATGAAGGGCGAATTGCCCAACGCTCATGATTTGGAGGCCTTCGAGACTCGGATCGACAAACACATGTATCTGTCGGATGACTTCCGCCAGATCTTTTCGGTGATGCCGCGTCGGGCCCATCCGATGGCCACCTTGGGCGCCGCCATCAACATGATGGCCGGGTTCTACCCCGAGTCGCTGGACCCCTTGGACCCGGCGGCCGTCAACCTGGCGACCGTCCTGATGCTGGCCAAGATGCCCACTGTCATCAGCTACATCTACCGCCGGGCCCAGGGCAACGCGCTGCTTTATCCAAGGCCTGGACAAAACTACGTTGAGAACTTCGCCCGCATGACCTTCCAACTACCGGGCGAGAAGTTTGAGGTCCCGGACGTGTTCTACCGGGCGCTGGATACGCTGCTGATCCTTCACGCTGACCACGAACAGAACTGCTCGACCTCTTCGGTCCGGATGATTGGTTCCGCTCAGGCGAACCTGTACATGTCCGTTTCGGGCGGGGTCTCAGCGCTGAGTGGGCCGCTGCACGGTGGCGCCAATGAGGCGGTCCTGAACATGCTCTCCTACATCCGGGACAACGAGATCAGTCCCAAAGACTTCATGACGCAGGTCAAGGACAAGCGTTCCGGGGTCAAACTGATGGGCTTTGGACACCGCGTCTACAAGAGCTACGATCCGCGCGCCGCGATCGTCAAAGAGCAAGCGGACGCCGTTCTGGACGCCCTTGGCGTGAAAGACGAATTGCTGGACATAGCCCATGAGGTGGAGCAAGTGGCCCTGTCTGATGATTACTTCATCGAACGCCGCCTGTACCCGAATGTGGATTTCTATACCGGGATCATCTACCGGGCGATGGGCTTCCCGGCGTCCATGTTCACGCCGTTGTTCGCGTTGGGCCGCCTGCCTGGGTGGATCGCGCAATGGCGGGAAATGATCGTGGATCCGTCAGGGAAGATTGGCCGTCCGCGCCAGATCTACGTGGGCGAGCCGCACCGCGATTACGTGCCAGTCGAAAAGCGGCCCTGACCGGGATCCCGCCCGCCCAGGCGCCGGGAGGCGGTCAGGGCGGATCGGTGGGTAGGGAAACCAGGTGGACTGTGACCAGCTGGCCGGTTCCCGGATCGCCTGCGGCCGGGCTGGAGGTCGGCTGCCAGGACGTGTCCGCGCGGTCCCAGACCTGACCGTCAGCTTCGACGGCGGCCACGCCGAGTTGGCGTGCTTTAGCCACCGCCCATTGGGCGTAAGCCCAACCTTCGGTTGAGGATCCGGCGCGCAGGGTGACCGCTGGCCCACTGGCGGTTCCGTCGCCTCCGGGCCGGGCGGCATCGGCGGTGGTGGTGATCCCTCCACCCGCTGAATCACCCCATTCAGCCTGGAAAGTGGCGATGAAAAGCGCTGGGTCTGAGGCCTCTGCGGCCGGACCCAGCGTGCAGGTCAGGCCTCCAGGCGAGTGCCCGGTGAGGGCCGAAGCGAAGGAACGGGCGGCGTTTTCGTGCTGGGCGTAAGCCTCAGGGTAAGCCGAGCGCTGGACCGCCTGCGCCGCTTCGGTGATGGGCGCAGTCTCATAGTCCGGCACTTTCGCTAGCTCTTTGTAGAACTCGCCGGCCGAATAGACCGGATCCATGATCTGTTCGGGAGTTCCCCAGGCCTGTGACGGGCGCTGCTGGAACAAGCCCAACGAATCGCGGTCGCCGTAATCGAGATTGCGCAATTTGGACTCTTGCATGGCCGTCGCTAGGGCGATCGTGACTGCTCTGGGGCTCATGCCGCGAGATTGGCCAACGGCCGCGATAAGCGCGGCGTTGGCGGATTGCTCCGGGTCCAAGGCGGCTTTGCCTGCGTCCGTGGAGGCGAAACAGCGTGGCGTGATGGATATGGGAGGTGGTTGACCGCCGGCGAATAGCCCATTGAGAGCGGCGAAGGCCCCGCCCGCGATAGCCGCCACGGCCAGGACCGAAACCACTAGCGTGGTGGCGGTCCGCCGCCTGGAACTCCGGCGCCGGGAACGGTAGCTAGTTGGCATGTAGCTCGGAGTTAAGTTCGGTTCCGATGCCGTCTGGCCGGTAGATGGCCTCAACCGTTCCGGTCACCGAATTACGGCGGAACAGAAGGCCATCGAGGCCGGACAGCTCAATGGCCTTGACTAAGCGGGTTTGGGGACCAGCGGCAGACGGGACGGCGCTGGGCGGGCCGGTCACCGCCACCTTGGTGCCGGCCGTGATGTAGAGCCCGGCCTCGACTACGCAATCGGCCCCCAGTGAGATGCCGATCCCAGCATTGGCTCCAATCAAGGAGCGCGGGCCAACGGAGATCCGAACGCTGCCGCCACCGGAAAGTGTGCCCATGATTGAAGCGCCGCCGCCAACATCCGCACCAGCGCCAATCACCACACCTTGGGAAACGCGGCCCTCAATCATCGACTCACCGAGGGTCCCGGCGTTGAAGTTGATGAAGCCTTCCTGCATCACTGTTGTCCCCGGAGCGAGGTAAGCACCAAGGCGCACCCGGGACGAATCCGCGATCCGGACGCCGGACGGGATGACGTAATCAGTCATAGCTGGAAGCTTGTCCACGCCGTAGACTCGCACCGGCCCGCGGCCGACCAATTCCAGGAGCGGGCGGGTCCGCTCGAAGGTGTCAGCGGCACAGGGCCCCACGGAGGTCCACGCCACGTTCTCTAACAGGCCAAAAATGCCATCCAGGTTGAGTTCATTCGGCTTAACCAGACGGTGTGACAGTAACTGCAACCGAAGGTAGGCGTCCGCCGGGCTGGTGGGAGGTTCATCCAAGACCGCTGTCACGCGGCGGACCTGGCGTTCCATCTGGCGCTCGCTATCGAGCTGGCGGAGCGCGGCCAGTTCGGCCTCACCCGGCCACGGATCCTTTTCCGGCGGGGGACCGCCTAACCGCGGATCCGGGCACCACCAGTCCAGTGTGCGTCCGTCCCGGGTGGTCCAGGCCAGGCCGGCCCCCCAGGCCGTTGGTTCGCTCATGGGCTCCAGATTAGCCGCCGGAAGTCCCTGGCGGGTCGTCTGGTGGCGGTACTCTGCCTAGATGGTGCTTGACCTTGACCTTCCGCCCGCCGAATTGGCCCTTCAACTAGTCAATATCTCCTCGGTGTCCGGGGAAGAACAGGCTCTCGCGGGCGCGATCGGCGGGGCTCTGTCCGCTCTGCCGCACCTAACCTGCCGGCGGGACGGGGACACCGTGGTAGCCCAAACTTCGCTAGGCCGCCGGCGCCGGGTGATTGTGGCCGGGCATCTCGACACGGTTCCGGTAGCGGGCAATCTGCCGGGCCGGCTGGCCGATGGCCGTTTGTGGGGACGCGGGTCGGTTGACATGAAGGGTGGTTTGGCGGCCATGCTAGCCGCCGCCGTCCGGCTCGATTCTCCAGCCAGCGACGTCACCTGGGTGTTCTATGACAATGAGGAAGTGGCGCAAGCCAAGTCTGGTTTGGGACGCGTGCAGCGCCACCATCCGGATTGGCTGGCCGGTGACTTCGCGATTCTGTGCGAGCCGACCAACGCCCGGCTGGAAGGTGGCTGCAACGGGACCATCAGGGTGGTTGTTCGGGCGCATGGCACAGCGGCGCATTCCGCCCGGCCTTGGATGGGTGTCAACGCTATTCATGGCTTGGTGCCCGCCCTGGGCCGGCTGGTCCGGTTTGAACCGGCTACTGTCCGGGTGGATGGCCTGGATTACCGTGAGGCCCTCAACGCCGTCGGGATTGAGGGCGGCACAGCGCCCAATGTCATTCCTGATCGCGCCGCTGTGACAGTCAACTACCGCTTCGCTCCGGATAAGCCGGAATCTGAGGCTAGGCGCATTCTTGAAGCCCTGTTTGAGGGGTACCAGGTGGAAGTGGTGGATTCGGCCCCGTCGGCTCGTCCTGGCCTGACCAATCCGGCGGCCGGTCGCCTGGCGGCCATCACCGAAGCTCACGGGGGTGGGCCGGCCATAGCCAAAGAGGGCTGGACGGACGTAGCTCGCTTCTATCAAGCCGGCATTCCAGCGGTCAACCTGGGGCCCGGGGACCCGTCGCTGGCTCATCAGGATGATGAGGCCTGCCCGGCTGAACAGATTGGACGCGTGGCGGACATTCTGGTTGAGTACCTGGTTCGGAACTGAAGACGCAGCCGGGCTGAACGGGGTGGACACGCCTTCCCCCGGCGGCCGACGCTTGGCCGTCGTCCTGGGTAAGACTACCTCGCTTGAGGAGCGGAGCTCTAGCGGGCGCAGTGGCGTCAATATAACCTCCCTGTTGGAGGCATTTTATTGAGACCTTATGAGGTCAGGGAATGGAGTTGGTTGGGATGCGGAGTCTATTCTTGCGGGCTGGGGGCAGGCAACGGGACGAGCGGGGCATCGCGATGGTGCCGGTGCTGGCCTCGTTCTCCATCATCATGGTGGTGATGTTGGGCTCGTTGTCGTTTATTTCCGCCTCGACCAAGTATTCACGGTCCGCTCAGGATGTGGACTTGGCGTTGGAAGCAGCTGAGTCCGGGGTGAATGACTTGCTGGCTCAGCTTCGAGTGGACCCGAACTACGTTGATTACGTGGCCTTGAAGAAGGAGGACCCATACGGCTACTGCCGGAATGAGGCGGCCGGGGGGCCGGCGGCGGAGGGTGACGTGTTTTGGGAGATTTGTGGCTGGGGGGAGAGGAAATCGCGGTTCAAGGAGTTGCCCGGTGGTCACGCATATCATTATGCGATCATTTCTAGTTCCGCGTTGGCGCAGTCGGTTCAGGTTGTTTCCACGGGGCGCTCAAATGACGTCTACCGGTCCATGAAAGTCCGGATCAGTCGTGAGCTGACAACTAACTGGCTGTATATAACCGACTACACAATATGGGATCCCACCGAAATAGAAATATGGGCGAGCTTCACGGATTACTGGTACCTTCCCAATGCCACTTCTGAGGATTGCGGCGCCGGCTACGTGCCCGGCGCCCAAAAACCGTACTATACCTGGGACGCCAGCCCGTTTGTCCCAGATAGCGAGGGCAGGACCAGACTGTATCGAGTCTTCAACAGAGCGTACTGGCTATGCGAGCTAATCTCGTGGGATGGTTGGTCAGGGGATCCCGTCAATATTGGTATGGACGGCCCAGTTCACACAAATGATGCGATATACGGGACTGGAATGACCATTACCGGTCCGGTCTCCTCCTCATTGCCCAGGTGCAAGGAAGTGGACCCAGAAGACAAGACCACCTGGAATCTATGCACAACTGGGTTGGTGGATAACCCCAACGTCTCCACGATGAGAGTAGGGAACATCGGCTGGCGGGGAGCCGCACCCAGTTGGCGCGCGCCGTTGGAGTTCCCCACCACCCAGCTGCCCAAACACATGGCCTTTGACGACGGGGTGGGCTGCGCCTACCGTGGACCCACCAGGATCGTGTTGGAGGGCGAGTCGATGCGTGTGTGGTCCAGGGGAACCACCGACTCCCGGGACGGTTGCGGGCAGATCGCTGCATTGCAATCAGCCGGTGGCGCCGTGGCGACCATTCCGGAAGATGGTTTGATCTTTGTTGACGCGATGGAGGGCGTGGTTCCGGAGAGGATCCCCGCTGGCGCAATTGGCGATGGATTGCCGCTGGGGACGTATACCGGTGACCCGCCCTCAGCTGGGGCCGAGTTTAGAGAAGAGATCGCCATGGCCCAGCCAGAGAAGATGGCCGGTGTGGGCAACGTCTGGATCGAGGGGGAATTTGGGGGCAAGAATTTGACCGTTGTGGCGGACCGGGGAATCGTGATAACGGGCGATGTCATTGCCGAGCCTGACTCCGGGGCGCTGATCGGACTGATGGCCGGTGATCGGATTGAGCTGTTCAACCCGGTTATGCAGACCGTCAAAGTGGACGCGAGTGGCACCGCCTGGGGCCCGTCGGTGAAAGAGTCCGGCGCCACACCTGGCGACTTCGAGTACGTTAACAGGGGCACATGGCCGCACGATTATAAAGGCGGCAACGGCCAGGTTTACCTTGACGCCGCCATATATTCTGCTAAAGCCTCATTCGCGGTCCAAAGCCTGTCGTCTCTGTCCAATAAGCCGCTCGGCACTATACACCTATTTGGTTCCGTATTCAATCGATTCGGGGGTGGCACCTGGAATGCGAACGCCGGTTACTCGATTGAGTGGGTTTACAATCCCAAGCTGACCAAGGACGAGCCGCTATTATTCCCGGCTATTACGAACGGCGACTGGGTGGTGGTCTGGGAAGAGAAGGCGGATCCGCTCCCAGCAGTCAAGAATTAGGCCGGCCCTGCCAGGGCGCGGCGCGGCTTGGCAGGGCCGGCTGAATAGATTGACCGCGTGGCGGACATCCCGACTGAGTATCTGGCTCAGGGTTGAACCGCCACCTGCTGCCCGGGGTAACACGCGGCGGGGCGGTGTGACGCCGCGAGACGGGTGGGGATTAGGGTTGGCGGGTGACGCAAGACCAGGTGTACCGTACCGGCCCACTGATTTACCGGGGCTCCCAAGTTCCCAGCCAGACCACTGACCAAGCCTTCCTGGCGGAGACGGGCGATTCTTCATGGCGCCATTCGGATCCTTGGCGGGTGATGCGGATTCAAGCGGAGCTAGTGGCGGCGTTCGATGCTCTGGATGGAGTGGGCCCGGCCATTTCGGTGTTTGGTTCGGCCCGGACCAAGGCAGATGATCCTTGGTATGAGGCGGCCCGTGAACTGGCTGGCCTGTTGGCCAAGGCGGGTTACGGTGTCATCACCGGTGGCGGGCCGGGCATCATGGAGGCCGCTAATCGGGGTGCCCATGACTCCGGGGGACTGTCGATCGGTTTGGGCATTGAGTTGCCGTCAGAGCAGGGCATCAACCCTTGGGTGGACTTGGGGGTCAACTTCCGCTACTTCTTCGCCCGCAAGGTCATGTTCGTGAAGTATGCCAAGGGCTTCGTGGCCTTTCCCGGTGGTCTGGGCACACTGGATGAGCTGTTTGAGTCATTGACCCTGGTGCAAACCAACAAGATTGAAGGCTTCCCTATAGTGCTGATGGGGTCGGACTATTGGGGCGGGCTGACCGGATGGCTGGAGGACGCGGTTGTGGCGAGGGGTGCCATGGCCCGGCGTGATCTGGACCTGTTTTCGTTGGCCGACACGCCTAAGGAGGCCATGAAGGTGATCGAATCCGCCGCGGCGACTCCCCGGCGCGGCGGAATGGGGCGGCACTGATGTGGTCCAAGCTGTGGCTGTTCTTTAGCGGCCTCACCGCTCCGGTGCCAGCATTGTTGCTGGTCTTGGCCACCGGCGCAGTGGGGGCGGCGGTATTGGCCGCCAATGGGCGATTCAGGATCGTCATGCCGTTCCCGGTCGCCAGGGAGGAATCCGACGCGGCGCGCTCGCGGGCCAGGCAGAGCCCCGAAGGCTAGGTCTTCCGGCCCTATGCCCCGGCGGCAGCCGCCACGCCGTGATCGGTCATGGTGCAGGTGGGCAGTAGAATATGTCCAGTTTGCTAGTTGGAGTTCCGGGAAGGGGACAAGCATGGCAGCCATGAAACCGAGGACCGGCGATGGACCACTGGAGGTGGTCAAAGAAGGTCGCGGGATCATCATTCGCGTCCCACTGGAGGGCGGCGGGCGCTTGGTCGTCGAACTGAGCCCAGATGAGGCCACCACCTTGGGTGATGGCCTTCAGGCTGTCGTGGCTTGAAAGCGACGCGGCCGGACGGTTGGGGGGGCGCTGAGGCGCTTCCGTCAGTACGCGTCGTAAGGGGCCAAATCGCCACATCCGCGCAGGTCAAAGCTGACCATTGCGGAGTTCTAGCTCTTGGCGTGGGTGCCGGGCCAGACGGTTTGGAGCCGGGCCGGGGCACGGCTCAAGCGGCGGTCCGCTACGGGATTGATTTCGCCGCTACGGCCGACCGCACCGGATTCACGGGAACGGCGGGCCAGACGCTGGTCTTGGAGTTGCCGGTCTCGCACTCGCCAGATAGCGTTTGGGCGAATTTGGCCAGTGCGGTCATCTTGGTCGGTACTGGCGACGGTTCGCCGGCGGATCACCGTCAGGCGGGCGCGGCATTAGCGGGTAAAGCCCGGGGTAGGGGCAGCGTGACAGTTAGCTGGGGCGGTGAGAGCGAGGCCGTGACCCAGGGCCTGGTCCAGGGCTACCTGCTGGGCGCGTATCAGCCGGTCAAGTATGGCCAGGGTGGCCGGGCAGCGCGGTCACCCAAGAAGGGGACTGGCGATCTGACCTTGCTGGGCTCCTATTCTCAAGCCGCGCTGGACCGGGCCCGGACAATGGCCGTAGCCACGGCGTTGGCCCGTGATCTAGGCAATTGGCCCTCGAACTGGAAGACTCCGGCCACTTTCGCTGATCGCGCGGCGGCCGCCGCGGCGGGCCGAGGATCGGTCCGAGTGACCAGCTTTGGGCCTGATGAAGTGGCAGCATTGGGGATGGGTGGCCTCGTGGCGGTCGGATCGGCAGCCTGGCGAGGCCCGGCGGCGGACCCCAGCCGGGGGCCGCGCCTGCTCCTGGCCACCCACACGCCTAAGGGTGTGAAGGGTGCGCCGCACATCGCGATTGTCGGTAAGGGCATCACCTTCGATTCCGGCGGTCTGGACATCAAACCACCTAGCGGCATGGCCGCCATGAAGACGGATATGGCCGGCGGCGCAACGGCGTTGGCCGTGGTCCTGGCTGCGGCAGAACTGGCGGTGCCCGCCAAAGTGACCGCCGTGGTGCCACTGGCGCAGAACTCGGTTGGAGCTGGGTCCTACCGGCCGGGCGACGTCGTGACGGTCTATGGCGGTACAACGGTTGAGGTTGGCGACACTGACGCTGAGGGCCGGTTGGTTCTGGCGGACGCCTTGGCCTACGCAACGGCGACCTTGGGGCCGGACTATTTGATCGACATCGCCACCCTAACCGGTGCCGCCAAAGTGGCGTTGGGGCCGCGCGCCGGGGCGGTGTTCAGCTCGGATGGTACTTTGGCTGCCCGGATTGAGGAATCCGGGGCCGCACTGGGCGAATCATGGTGGCGCCTGCCCCTGCCCGAGGATCTGGAAGAGGCGCTGGTCAGTGAAAACGCCGACTTGAGTTCCACCGCCAAGAGCGGCGTGGGGGCGGGGGCGGTTACGGCCGCTTTGTTCCTGCGGCGGTTCGCGGGGAGTACGCGCTGGGCTCATCTGGACGTGGCCGGTCCGGCGCGTGCCGCCTCAGCGCGGGACTGGACCGCGCCAGGCGCCACTGGGTTTGGCGTGCATACGCTGACAGCCCTAGTGGAACGGTTGGCCTGAGGCCATGGACCGGGCCGAATTCGATGACTTGTGGGTGGTTGTTCCGGCTTACAACGAAGCCCAGGTGATTGGCCAGACCTTGACCGATCTGTCGGCTTGCTTCCCGCATGTTTGCGTGGTTGATGACGCTTCTAACGACGGTTCCGGCCAGATCGCGGAAACCTTCTTTGACCAGGGAGTTCGGCTGGTCACGCACCCGATCAACATGGGCCAGGGTGCCGCCTTGCAGACTGGCTTCGAGTATGTCTTGAGCGACCCGCTGATGGCCCGGGCGGTCACCTTTGACGCGGATGGTCAGCATTTGGCGGCCGATGCCGTCCGTTTGGCTCGGCGCCTGGGTGACGGTTTTGACGTGGTCTTGGGTTCGCGGTTCTTGGGCCAGGCGCCGGACATGGGACGGCTCAAACGAGTGGTCTTGAAGACGGCGGTGGCGTACACGAATGTGTCAGCTCGCGTGCGTTTGACGGACACCCATAATGGGCTCCGGGCAATGAACCGGCGGGCCGTCGCGGCAATGAAACTGACGCAACCCGGGATGGCCCATGCCACGGAGATCGTTGAGCGTTTGAGGACTGAGCGGTTGGGTTATACCGAAGAAGGGGTGGAGATCCATTATTCGGAGTATTCACGGTCCAAGGGTCAGCCGCTGCTCAATGCCGTCAATATCCTGGTTGATCTATTGATGAGGTGAGGCCCAGATGGTTATCCAGATTGTTCTGATAGCGGCGGTCGTACTGATCGCTCTAGTGATGGGGCGTGGCCAGGGAGCCCGTGGCCAGGCCTTGCGGCGCCTTGGCTTGGCGGCCTTCGCGGTCCTGGCGGTGGCGTCCATTCTGCGACCTGACATGTTGACTGAGGTGGCTCAGTTAGTCAACGTTGGCCGCGGCACCGACTTGCTGCTCTATGTGCTGATCGTGGTCTTCCTGACTTATGTTTCGACCCGGTACGTGCGTGACCAGCGGGCTTGGCGCCAGATCACGGCTTTGGCGCGGCGGGTGGCGCTGATTGAGGCGCCGCCGCCGCGTCCGGAGCCTTCGGTGTTAGACGCTAGTGCGTCCGGGGACGTTTGACGGCTAGCAGTAGGCCGTCGCCGGCGGCGTTCAGGGCGATTGTCAGATCATCGCGTTCGCGCAGTTCGCGGCCTACTTCCCGGACGGTGACGGTGACTGGATCGCGGCGGGCTGGATCTGGCACGCGGCCATCCGCCAGGGCGCCGTCAATGGCCAGCACGCCGCCGGGGCGTAACAGGCGTAAGGCGTCCGTCAGACAATCGGCGAAGTCGAGTTTGTTGCCGCCAAGCAGTACTAGGTCGTAGGCGCCGTCGGCCAGGCGGGGCAGGACCTCGGCCGGGCGCGAGTTGATCAGCCGGACCTGGCTGAGCGGAATGCTGGCTTCTAGGAGGGCTTCGCGAGCGGCGTGCTGGTGTTCGGCCTCGAAATCGACCGAGGTGACGATCCCTCCCGGCGGCATGGCGGCGAGCAGATAGATGATCCCAACCCCGGCACTGGTACCGATTTCCACGGCCGCACCGGCTTTCAGGGCTCCCGCTACAACTCCCAGCAGGGAGCCTGCCCCAGCGCTGGGAGCGGCGACACCTAGTTCTTGCGCCCGCGAGCGGGCGTGGGTCAGGGCCTCAGATTCAGCGATAAAATCTTCCGCGAAAACCCAGTTCGCCACATAGTCGACGCCACCAGCCATGATCCGATGGTATCGGACCTGGCCAGGGTAGGGGTGGCGGTCACGCGGCGCAAGCGAATTTGGGTCCCCTGAGGTTCGCGAGGGACCGCCTAAAGCAACTGTGATGTTGCTCACATTTCGGTCTTGAACAGTACTTTTGCCGGTGCTTACGGTTACCATTTTGAACTGGCGGAAGAGCCGGCCGGCCGCCGGTCATCCGCCCGTCGACTCTTCGACTGAACGCCGGCGGACCAACCCCGCTACCCCCAGGGAGGTTCGGATGCTAACCGAAACTGCCACCATTTCCCCGGCCAGGCCAGCCTGGGGCCAGGAACAACCCGCGTGTCCTCTGGACGCCGCCATGCCAACGTGGACCGAGATAGCCGAACGTCATTATCAGACGGTCTTCCGCTGGGCCTACCGGCTGACGGGCCACTGGGCCGATGCTGAAGACCTGACGCAGGAGACCTTCCTGCGGGTGTTTCGGTCCTTAGATGGCTACCGGCCGGACGGCAGCTTTGAGGGCTGGATGCACCGGATTACCACCAATCTGTTCCTTGACGCGAAGCGGCGTGAGGCCAGGCGCCGGATAGAGCCGCTGGGGGACGAGGCCGGCCAGATCGAGGATCCCGAGGGCGGGCCAGAGAGTCTCGTTGAGGCGATGGCGCTCAGCCCGGTCCTGGGTGAGGCGCTGTCGCGGCTGAGCCCGGATTTGCGCCAGGCCTTGGTGATGTGTGACCTGGAAGGCAAGAGTTATCAGGAAATCGCTGACGCGCTGGGGGTGCGTTTGGGAACGGTGCGCTCGCGGCTGCACCGGGCGCGGGCCCAGGCCCGTCAGGTGATCGAAGGGTGAAAGCCTGGCGGGGGGACTGGATCGGCGGTCAGGAGCCGGCGCCGCGGCCCAGTGGAGCGCCCAGACCAATGGTAACTTTCTCAAAAAACGTCAAGATTGGGTCAATAATGGCCCACCTTTTGGCTTCCGTGCCCTAGAATTCCCACCATGGCGCGCATTCAATTGGCAGAAGATGACTCAGCGATCGCGGATCCTTTGGCCCGAGCCCTCACCCGCGAAGGCTACGACGTTACCGTCTTTGACAATGGCCAGGGCGTGCTTGACGCCCCTGAGGTGCCGGATCTTGTGATCCTCGACTTGGGCTTGCCGGATCTTGACGGCCTTGATGTGGCCAGGGCCTTGCGATCCCGCGGTCCGCTTCCGCCGATCCTGATCCTGACCGCCCGGGCGGATGAGGTTGACTTAGTGGTTGGCCTGGACGCGGGCGCCGATGATTACGTGACTAAGCCTTTCCGCCTGGCCGAGTTGCTGGCCCGGGTTCGGGCTTTGCTTCGCCGGTCCGGTGCTGAAACCCACGGCGAGGACGAACTGCGGGCGCAGGATGTCAGGGTCGAGTTGGCAGCGCACCGGGCCTTTCATGGCGACCGGGAACTGCAATTGACGGCCAAGGAGTTTGACCTGCTCAAAGCTTTGGTCCGCGAGGGCGGGTCGGTGGTTAGCCGCGACGCCCTGATGCGGGAAGTCTGGGGTTCTGAACCCTCGGCGGGTTCCACCAAGACGCTCGACATGCATGTGTCCTGGTTGCGGCGAAAGCTGGGCGATGACGCGACCTCGCCACGCTACATCACCACCATTCGGGGTATGGGGTTCCGTTTCGAGACCAACGCCTAGCGTCCCGTGCGCCGGCGGTTGATGCTCGCCACCACTTTGGCGGTGGCAGTGGCAGTGATGCTCCTGGGTGTGCCGTTGACGATTTTCGCGGGCGCAATGGCGAAATCGAGTTCCAAGGCGGAGGTTCAAAGCCGGGCTGATGCTCTGGCGGCGGCCCTGGATGGTTATGAGTCGGTTCGTCTGCCAATCAGTCAATCCGTGGTTGATTCTTATCTGTCGCGTTCGGGCAGCCAACTGCGGGTACACATCGATGTCGAATTGCGTGACGGTACGTCCATGTCGGCTGGCGGCGAGATCGCCGGCCCGCGGGTCGAAGTGGCAGCTTCGCCGCTGACCGCCACGAAGGTCACTTTCCAGGTTTCTTGGTGGGCTCTGCAACTGCGTTCGTTGCCCGCCATTGGGCTGGTGGTCTTGGCCTGCGCGGCGGCCATGACGGTGGGTGTGGCGTTCGCGTCTTGGCAGGCGCGGCGACTGTCCGCGCCAATGGTCTATTTGTCCGCGACAGCCGAACAGCTAGGCTCCGGCCATCTGCGTATCCGGCCACCCAAAGCGGGAATTGAAGAGATCGATCTGGTCGCGGAGGAACTGGCTCGTTCCGCGGACCGCATGGCTAAACGCTTGGCAGTGGAGCGCCAATTCGCCTCCGACGCGTCGCATCAACTACGCACTCCGCTGACCGCGTTAGCGATGCGTCTGGAAGAGATCGAATATCTGTCCAATCAGGAGGATGTGCGCGAAGAGGCCCGCATTTCGTTAGAGCAGATCGAGCGCCTGTCCACCACGATTGATGAACTCTTGGGCCGGACCAAGTCAAGGTCTGACTCGCACCGGCGCTGGCTGCGCTTGTCTGAGGTGTTTCTTCAGCAACAGGAAGAATGGCTGCCGATCTTCGCTGAAGCCGACCGCAGCTTGGTTGTCGCCGTTGATGAATCCTTGACGGTTACCACTAGCCCTGGAGTCTTGAGCCAAGTGATCGCCACCCTGCTGGAGAACTCGCGGACCCACGGCGATGGCGTCACCACACTGCGAGGCCGCAAGGTCAAGGGAGGCGTGGCGATCGAAGTTGAAGACGAAGGCGCCGGGGTCAGCGACGAACTGGCGCCCAAGATCTTTGAACGGTCTTTCTCGACTGGCGGCTCGACTGGCCTGGGGCTGGCCGTGGCCCGTGACTTGGTGGCGTCTGAAGGCGGGCGGCTGGAACTGAGTCAACGTCAGCCGCCGGTGTTCACGGTGTTTCTTTCGTCTTCGCGTTGAGTTCGCCATCCGGCGGAGGGACCACGGGCTGGTCTTGGCCGGGCGCCGGATCTGGTTGGGCGCCGGCGCTAGATTCAGCGTCCAAGATCGCGTCCGGGGACGGCTTGTTTGGCCCGGCCCGGAACACCCAGAACTTATATGCCACGTACCTGAAGATGGTGCCCAGAACTATGCCAACGTTACGTGCTATCAGGTCCGGCACGGTCCCGTGCAAGTCCAGAATCCACCGGGAGAAGTACAGGCAGCCGCCGGTGATGAGAATGCCGATGGCGTTCGCGGCGAAGAACCAGATCACTTCCTTGACCGGCATCTTGGACCGCTGACGCGAGAAGGTCCAGTAGCGGTTGCCAACGTAGGAGACCGCCGTGGCGATTAGGCTGGCCACGACCGACGCCCGCACCGGCCAGTCCGCCATCAGACGGCCGGGGCCCTCAGTCAGGATCACATAGGCGCCGTTGTCGACCAGGTAGGCGATCGCGCCCACGGTGCCGAACTTAGCCGCCTCGTAGATCCAGAGGAGGAGTTCGCGGAACCGGCCGCCAGACCGCGCAGAGCGGGCCTCAGGCCGCTGGTTCGAACTCACCGGGCCACTATAGCTATTCGGCACCGGGGGGCGTTCCGCCCCGCGGGTCCGGCGGCCTCCTGGGTCGCCTAAGCTTGCTTGACATGGCTATCCCCGTTCGCGTTGGCATTGTTATGGGCTCCGATTCAGACTGGCCGGTCATGAGCGCTGCCGCTGAGGCACTTGATGCGTTGGGCATTGGTTATGAGGTGGACGTCATCTCAGCCCATCGTCTGCCGGACCAGACCATCGCCTATGGCCGCGAAGCGGCTGGGCGGGGACTGAGGGTGATAATCGCTGGCGCTGGCGGCGCGGCCGCCTTGCCGGGGATGTTCGCCGCGGTCACCGAGTTGCCGGTGATCGGCGTGCCGGTAGCCCTCAAGGTGCTGGACGGGATTGATTCGCTGCTGTCGATCGCCCAGATGCCGGCCGGAGTGCCAGTGGCGACTGTCGCGATTGGCGGAGCGAAGAACGCTGGCCTGCTGGCTGGCCGGATCATCGCCGCTGGTGAAGGCCCAGAGGCCAGATTGGCGCGGACCGCACTGGAGGAGTTCCGGGCGGCCCAGGCGGCCGAGGTCGAGGCCAAGGCTGACCGCCTGCGTCAGGCGCTGGCGGCAACCGGCGAGTAGGTGGCGAGTGACCGCCAAGAATAGGAGATAATTGAATCGCTAAGGTAGTAGCATTTACCTCGACGTCGAGATACATGCGGGGGTACCCCAAGGGCCCCCAGAAAGGGAGTTTCTAGACTCATGGCCTCACTTGATTCATTCGGCGCCCGCTCACGGTTGAGCGTTGGCGGCGACACCTACGAGATATTCCGCCTAGGCGCGGTGAGAGGGCTGGAAAGACTGCCCTTCTCGCTAAAAATCCTGGCGGAGTCGATCCTGCGCAACGAAGACGGCGCGACCATAACGGCGGACCAGGTCAGAGCCCTGGCGAACTGGGATCCAACCGCCAACCCAACCGACGAACTCCAGTTCACCCCGGCTCGGGTTGTGATGCAAGACTTCACGGGCGTGCCCTGCGTGGTGGATCTCGCCACCATGCGTGAGGCGGTGGCTGACCTGGGCGGTGACCCAAACAAGATCAACCCGCTAGCACCGGCGGAAATGGTGATTGACCATTCGGTCATCATTGAGCACGCCGGCACGCCCCAAGCTTTCGACCTCAACGTGGCGATCGAATACGACCGCAACCGGGAACGCTACCAATTCCTGCGCTGGGGGCAAGGCGCTTTCAGCGAGTTCAAAGTGGTGCCACCAGGCACCGGCATTGTCCACCAGGTCAACATTGAGTACCTGGCGCGCGGTGTCATGGAACGGGCCGGGCAGGCCTACCCGGATAGCTGCGTCGGCACCGACTCCCACACCACCATGGTCAACGGTCTGGGGATTCTGGGCTGGGGCGTGGGCGGGATCGAAGCGGAGGCGGCCATGCTGGGCCAGCCGGTATCCATGCTGATCCCGAAGGTGGTTGGGTTCAAACTGTTTGGATCCATCCCATCCGGGGTGACTGCCACGGACGTGGTGCTGACCATCACCGAAAAGCTGCGCCAGCATGGCGTGGTGGGCAAATTCGTCGAATTCTACGGCGAAGGCGTCTCCCAGGTGCCCTTGGCCAACCGCGCCACGATTGGCAACATGAGCCCCGAATTCGGTTCCACCTGCGGCATTTTCCCGGTCGATGAGGTGACGCTGGACTATTACCGGCTGACCGGCCGGCCAGAACGGCAAGTAGCCCTGATTGAGGCCTACTGCAAGGCCCAAGGGCTGTGGTTCGACCCGGCTAGCCCGGACTACGCCGAGCCGGTCTTCTCTGAGTACCTCGAATTGGACCTGAGCACCGTGGTGCCGTCAATCGCCGGCCCCAAGCGGCCCCAGGATCGAATCGAGTTGTCTGACGCCCAGGCCGCCTTCCGGCGAGACCTGCCCGCGTACGCGCCGGACGTAGCTGCCGGGGACGAATCCGAACTGGAGTCTTTCCCCGCGTCTGACCCGGCGGCATCGGACCCGGTCAAAGCCAAGGCCGTGCCCGTGAGCGTTCCCGGCAAGGGCGAGTTCACGTTGTCACACGGCGATGTCTGCATCGCTTCGATCACCTCTTGCACCAACACGTCCAACCCGTCCGTCATGCTGGCGGCTGGGCTCCTGGCGCAGAAAGCGGCGGCCAAGGGGCTGGCGCCAAAACCCTGGGTGAAGACATCAATGGCACCCGGCTCGAAGGCGGTCACCGCCTACTACGAGAAGGCTGGACTGTGGCCAGCGCTGGACGCGCTGGGCTTCAACGTGGTCGGTTACGGCTGCACCACCTGTATTGGCAACTCGGGACCGCTAGCGCCGGAAATCTCCCAAGCGATTGGCGAAAACGGTCTGGCTGTCACAGCGGTGCTGTCCGGCAACCGTAACTTTGAAGGCCGGATTGGCCCGGACATCGCCATGAATTACCTGGCCAGCCCGCCGCTGGTGGTGGCTTACGCACTGGCCGGGACGCTCGACTTCGACTTCGTGAGCGACCCGCTGGGACTTGACGCCAACGGCCGGCCGGTCTTCTTGAAGGATGTTTGGCCCGCACCGGAGGAAGTTCAGGCGGCTATTGACGCGACCATTTCCCGCGAGATGTACGAGGCCTCCTACGCGGACGTTTTCGCTGGTGACGAGCGTTGGCGTTCCCTTCCTACGCCGGAAGGCGCGGTCTTCGAGTGGGATGACGCTTCGACCTACGTGCGCAAGCCACCGTACTTTGATGGCATGGGCGCGGCGCCGGAGCCGGTGGCGGACATCTCAGGTGCTCGGGTTCTGGCCAAGCTGGGTGATTCGGTCACCACCGACCACATTTCCCCGGCCGGCAACATCAAGGCGGATTCTCCCGCCGGGCGCTACCTGGCCGCGCACGGCGTGGCGGTCAAAGATTTCAACTCCTACGGTTCACGCCGGGGCAACCACGAAATCATGATGCGCGGCACCTTCGCCAACATCCGTCTGCGGAATCAATTGGTAGACGTGGCGGGCGGCTTCACCGTCAACTTCCTTGATGGCACCGAAACCACGATTTTCGATGCCGCCGAGGCCTATCAGGCGGCGGGAATCCCCTTGGTAGTGCTGGGCGGCAAGGAATACGGCACCGGCTCATCTCGCGACTGGGCCGCCAAAGGCACGCTGCTGCTGGGGGTCAAGGCCGTCATCACCGAGTCGTTCGAGAGGATCCACCGGTCCAACTTGATCGGCATGGGTGTCCTGCCCTTGCAGTTCCCGGCCGGCCAGTCCGCCGATTCGCTGGGCCTGGATGGGACCGAAGTGTTCGACATCCATGGTGTCGAGGAGCTGAACCAGGGAGTCACGCCTAAGGCCGTCAAGGTCACGGCCACCAAGCCGGACGGCACCGCGGTGGTGTTCGATGCCGTCGTCCGGATTGACACGCCCGGTGAGGCCGACTACTACCGCAACGGCGGAATCTTGCAGTATGTGTTGCGCCAGCTAACGGCGTAAGGCATTATTGCCAGGGGGTGGCGCCGTCAGCCGCCGGGGGACGTGCGGCGACGGGCCACCTCTCTGCTCCCGGCGAGGCGGTCCAAACGAGGGGCCGCCTCACCGTACAGTGAAAGTTCAGGTATGTGAATCAGTCATCCCGACCGGCTGTCCGTTCAGGCGGATAGTGCCCCGGCTGAGAGAGGTGTTGAACAGTTGAACGCTGCGCGCAGGGACCTTGGACCGGGCCGTACGCGACCCCCCGGGACTGTCTTATCCCAGGTCACCGGTACACGTGCGCTGAAGAAGCTGTCGCCGGACCTAGTGGGCGATCTGGCGGCGGACATTCGCGACTTCTTGGTCGATAAAGTCGCCAAAGCCGGCGGTCATCTGGGCCCGAACCTGGGCGTGGTCGAACTGACGATCGCCTTGCACCGGGTCTTCGATTCGCCCCGCGACACAATTGTGTTTGACACCGGTCACATCGCTTACGTCCATAAGATTCTGACTGGTCGCCAGGACTTCGACGGCCTGCGCCAAGAGGGTGGGCTGTCTGGTTACCCAGCGCGGGCCGAATCGGTCCACGATGTGCTGGAGAACACGCACGCATCGGCCGGGCTGTCCTGGGCGGCCGGTATCGCCGCTGGGCGTCGCTTGGCGGGGGAGGGCCAACGCTTCACGGTGGTCGTGGTTGGCGATGGCGCGTTGACCGGCGGAATGAGTTGGGAGGCGCTCAATAACATCGCCGAATCCGACCAGAGCCGACTGGTGGTGGTTGTCAACGACAACGGCCGGTCTTACGCGCCAACTATTGGCGGTCTGGCCAATCATCTGTCCGGTTTAAGGACCGCGCCTCATTATGAGCGCGTGCTGGGTTGGGGCAAGCGCCAGTTGCGTTCACATGGTGGTCGTGTTGGCCGGTTCCTTTACGGGGCTCTTCACGGCTTGAAAAAGGGCGTGAAAGACGTGGTGGCGCCTCAGGCCATGTTTGAGGATCTGGGTCTGAAATACATTGGCGCGGTTGACGGCCATGATGAGGGCGCCGTTGAGCGTGCTCTGAGCCAGGCCAAGGCCTACGGTGGCCCGGTGTTGGTCCATGTCATCACCGAAAAAGGGCGCGGTTACGTTCCGGCCGAGGGCCATGGGCCGGACCGCTTCCATTCAGTGGGCCGGATTCATCCGGAGACCGGATTGCCCTTGGAGCCATCACGGTTTGGCTGGTCTTCGGTTTTTTCTGACGAATTGGTGCGGATTGGCCGGGAGAACCCGAAGATCGTTGGGATCACCGCCGCGATGCTTGAGCCGGTTGGCCTGGTGCCGTTCGCCGCGGAATTTCCGGACCGGGTGTTCGATGTTGGGATCGCTGAGCAGCACGCTGCCGCCCTGGCCGCTGGCCTGGCTTATGCCGGGTGCCATCCGGTCGTGGCCGTCTACGCTAGTTTCCTGAACCGGGCATTCGACCAGGTATTGATGGACTGCGCTCTGCACCGCGCTGGGGTCACCTTTGTCTTGGACCGCGCCGGCATCACCGGGCCGGATGGCCCCAGCCACAACGGCCAATGGGATCTGGCGCTCTTCCGCATGGTCCCTGGCCTGCGGCTGGCGGCGCCGCGCGACGCCGCCTCAATGCGCCGTCTTCTGCGGGAAGCGATTTCTGTGGAGGACGCGCCGACGGTTGTGCGCTACCCCAAGGGTCCAATCCCGCCGGATCAGCCAGCTCTGGAACAGGTCGAAGGCATGGACTTGCTCCTGCGGACGGGTCCGAATCCGGTTGTATTGATTGTGGCGGTCGGCTCTGAGGCTCCAACCGCCTTGCGGGCGGCTGAGCTGTTGAAAGAACGCGGCGTGACGGCATCGGTGGTAGATCCGGGTTGGGTCTATCCGGTACCTGAGGGTTTGCCTCGCCTGGCGGCAGCCCATGAATTGGTCGTAACAGTGGAAGACGGCTTGATCTCCGGCGGCGCAGGCGAGGCCTTCGCCCGCCAGATCGCCTCTGAAGGCCTTACACTGCCGGTGATCAACTGTGGTTTGCCCAAGGAGTTCTTCCTTCACGGGGAACGCTCGGCTATCGCTCAGCGCAACGGGTTGACCGCCGAGGCCCTGGCGGCTCGCGCCCTGGCGGCCCTGCCCGCTGTGCTCTGAGCGTTTTCAACGCTCTGACGGCCGTTGATGCCCGTTGGTGCCGTTGGCCACGTTTGGGGCGTCAGGGGCCTGGCCGAGCGGTCACGATTAGTGTTCTTGGCGGCGGCTGGGCGGTTCGGGGTAGGCCTCAGCGGCGGCCGTGACCAGCGGCGCGACCGCTTCGATTTGCCAAGGGCGGGCTCCGCCGGCGGCCATGGCGGCCCGAACATTCCGGGGGGCCTGGAACACGACTGAGCGCACCAGCTCGGGTTGCATCAGATTCTCGACCGGGATCTGGCGGGCCTCGGACAGGGCCGCCAGATCCGACTTGACTTGGGCTATGCGACTGGCGGCGGCGGGATGCCGACGCGCCCATTGGCGGACCGGCGGGACCGTGCCGTGGCGCGGGCCACGGACTTGGGGAAGCTGGTCCAAGGGTAGCGATTCTCCCTCCAGAACCGCCTCCCACCAGTAGGAAAGCAATTTGATCTGGCGGCGACCGTTGAAGGGATGGATCTTGGCCAGCCCCTGGATCGAGGTCGGCAGGGCGGCGGCGGCGGCTATGATCGCCGCGTCCGGCAGGACCCGACCAGGGAAGATATCCCGCTTGGCGGCCAGCCGGTCACGGGCCATCCACAAAGACCGGGCCACTGCCAACTGGCGCGGGCTCTTGAGGGAATGGCGCCCAGACGTACGCCGCCATGGTTCCTGGCGGCTCGCGGGCGGTGTCGCTGCCAGCACAGCGGCTGCCTCGGCCTGGGCAATTCCGAGCTTGCCGGCTTCCTCAAGCTCGCCTTCCAGGACGTCACGGACGTCAAGCAGGATCGCCACATCGAGAGCGGCATAGTTCAGCCAAGATTCGGGTAATGGGCGGCGGGACCAGTCCTGCGCTGAATATTCTTTGGCGAGCCCCAGCCCAAGGGTTCGTGCTACCACGGAGGCCAGGCCCACTTTCGGTTCGCCCAGCAGGCGCGAAGCCAACTCGGTGTCGAAGATGCGGCCTGGCTCAATCCCGCAATCACGCAAGCAGGGCAGGTCCTGCGAAGCGGCGTGGAAAACCCATTCAGTATCAGCCAGGGCCCGGCTGACGGTGCTCAAGTCTGGCAGTGCCCGGGCGTCGATCAGGACCAGCCCGCTGCCGCGCCGGAAGAGCTGGACCACTTCGGCGCGCACGTAATAGCGGAACCCAGAGGCCCTTTCGGAATCGGCGGCCACCGGCCCAGCGCCGGCGGCCAACAGGTCAAGGGCTCGCTCCAATGCCTCGGGTGTGTCGGTTATTGGTGGCACGCCGGAGGGCGGAGCGTCGAGAGGAATCACGGATTCAGACATGACCATATAAGACTAGGAGACTTAGAGCCCCGTGTCAGAGCAGGTGCCGGCGCGGATGAAGCGGAATTACGTGATCAGGTAGGAGTTCAACCCCGCCCAGCTTGGCCAGAAAGCCAATCCAGGCCACCAATTGGTGGCCCACGTCCGCCCCGTTAGGTGTCCATGAGGCGCGGACTTCGACCCCGACGGACGCGCCGCGCATCTTCAAGCCTCCAAACGATTCCGACAGGGTGCGGGTGACTGTACCGGCCAAGTGTTTCATGGCCAGTGACCGCATCTCGAGTGCTTCAGCGAGATATGACCAGGCCACCTCCGCCAAGAAAGGGTCCGCGCCAAGCTCAGGTTCCAGCTCCGCCCGGGCCGCTGTGACGATCCGGAAATCTCCATCCCAGACGGCGTGGCCGTCTGGTTCATGCAACAGCACAAATGATCCGGAAGCGTGATCAGTATCAGCGGGGCCGGGCAGGCGCGTTTCGATGGCCACAGCGAAGGCGGCTGCCCGGACCGGCGCTGGGATCTCTTCCAAAACCGCTTGGTTCGGTAAACGGACCGCCCGGATGGATTCGAGCGCCTCGACAAAGCGGGCAGGAGGACGCTCGCTCGACGGACTGTGCATAGCCCAAACGCTACGCGGCTCAGTGCGGGCGGCGCGGTTCCCACGCCGGGAAAGCGTCAGGAAAGGCGCCCGGCCAGCGGCGATACCCTGGGGCCTGGGTGCCGCCGGACCTCAGGTGAAACCGGGATCAGGACAGCAGCTTGGTAGTACCGGAATAGAAATGGATGACGGGAACGCCCAGTGTGCGCCGGGCCTTGGAGGACCAATCCTCATGCAAGGCGTCGCCAACCAGATGGGGTCTTGTCACAAAAATGGCCGCACTGGCCTTGACCGAGTCAATGGCCTGGACTATGGCGGCTATCGGGTCGCCGGGTATGACTTCACCGCGGGCCTCAAAGCCAGCGGCCCGCAGTTCTTCCAATGATTGGCGCAGTATTTCTGAGGCGCCGTGCGGGGTGGGCGCGTCCGGGTCGTGGCCCTTCAGCGCCGCCCACGCGTCAGAGACTTCGGCCAGCATCAAATGGTCCATTACGGTTCGCAGTCGCGGCCCCGAACCGCTGGCCGGGACCAGCACTTGAATCGCTGTGGCGGTGCCGTAAAGGCCGGCGATCTGGGCCACATCGGACGGGGCCAGTGCGGTGTCCGCTAGTACGAGGATGCTGCCTGAAGCCATGTCTCAAATCTATACCGCGTTAGGGACTGGCTGGTGAGCCATCCTTGGTCTGGTTGGCGCTTCGCCAAGCGCCAGGCCGGCCCAAGCTGAGGGGCGAAGGCATCGCCACCGGCGTCCAGGTCTATTACGGTCACTTCCGCCCGTCCGGCTTGGGCCATGAAGGCCCGGTACACCGCGGACCCTCCAATCACCCAGACCGGCGCTGGCAGTCCCGTTAGGCGGGCGGCAGCCAAAGCGGCCGCCGGGCTGGCGACGGCGATGGTTCCAGGCGCCGCCCAGCCCAATTGGCGGGTCAGGACCAGGTTTTCCCGGCCCGGCAAAGGCCTAAACCGCGCCGGCAGCGAATCCCAAGTGGTCCTGCCCATGATCACCGCGTGTCCCCAAGTCAAGTCCTTGAAACGACGCGAGTCTTCCGGCAGGTGCCAAGGCATGGTTCCGCCTTGTCCAATCACTCCTTGAACAGATTGAGCCCAGATCATCGCTATGTTCGCGTCCGGTGATCCGGGCGGGCCATCTACCCCAGGGCCGCCGTTCACACCGCCACCGGCGCTTTGATCGCTGGGTGGTGGCGGTAGTCGGGGAAGGCGAAGTCAGATAGCTGGTAGGCGAACAGCGACGGCGCGCGGCGCAGTTCCAAACGTGGGGAAGGATACGGCTCCCGCGTTAGTTGGAGGCGGACTTGATCGAAGTGGTTGGCGTAGATGTGGCAGTCGCCGCCGGTCCAAATGAATTCGCCCGCGTCCAGGCCGGTTTGCTGGGCCATCATGTGCGTCAGCAGGGAGTATGAGGCGATGTTGAACGGTACTCCCAGGAACAGATCGGCGCTGCGCTGGTACAACTGGCACGACAGCCGCCCGTCCGCGACATAGAACTGGAACAGCACATGGCATGGCGGCAGAGCCATTTGATCCAGGTAGCCCACGTTCCAAGCGGACACCATCATGCGGCGCGAATCCGGTTGGTCGCGGATCAGGTCCGCCACTTGGGTGATCTGGTCAATGGTGCCACCGTCAGGGGAGGGCCAACTGCGCCACTGCACGCCGTAGACCGGTCCCAGCTCACCATCTGGTCCGGCCCATTCGTTCCAGATCCGCACGCCTTGGTCTTGCAACGGACGGACGTTGTGGCCTCCTGCCAGGAACCACAGTAATTCGACGATCACTGACTTCAGGTGGACTTGCTTAGTTGTGACCAGTGGGAAGCCATCCGCCAGGTCGAAGCGCATTTGCTGACCAAACAGCGACCGGGTTCCGGTACCGGTCCGGTCTGGCTTGTCGGTCCCGTGTTCCATGACTTTTTCAAGCAGGGTCTCATAGGGTGGACGGTTCACCCAGCCATCGTAACGGCCGCTCAGTCAGCGGTGTTCGGTGATCGTACCCAAGTCGCGGATGACGGCGTGGATGCCGCCGGCCGCCAGAGCCATTCGCACCTCGTCGCGTTGTGGCGGTGGCAGCCGCACTTCCAGTTTGGTGGTTTCTCCGTAGGCGATTTGCCCGATGCCGACCTCGCCGTTCAGCACCGCTAGGTTGCGTAGGAGGTTCTCGGCCCGCCCGGCCTGGCTCGCCGCGACTGAGACCTCAAGTAGTAGTCGATGCTGTGCCGTCCAGAAGCGGGCCAGGGCCAGACTGTCCCCGACGCCTCCCGCGTAGGCTCTGATTAGGCCGCCCTTTCCGAGCAAGACGCCGCCAAAGTAGCGGGTGCAGACGGCCAGGATGTCGGTCACATGTTCGCGCCGTAACACCTCCAGCATAGGAACTCCGGCCGTGCCCGCTGGTTCTCCGTCGTCGCTGGAACGTTGAATGGCGGCATCGGCCCCTATGACCATGGCGTAGGCGTGGTGGCGGGCGCCGTAGTCCTGGCTCCGGATCTGGGCTATGCGGGCCTTGGCCGCTAGAGGGTCGTCAACTGGGAAGAGACGGGTGATGAACCGTGACTTCTTGATGATGTCTTCGGATGTCACCTCATCCGCGAGGTAGCGCAACCCCATGTGAAGAACGATATAGGCTGATCGGGGAAGGAGGGATGGACGTTGAGCGCTGAAGTAGCTGATCGGACGGACCGCATAGTGACGGTCCCGAACGCCATTTCCAGTCTGCGCCTGTGCCTGGTGCCAGTGTTCATCTACTTGGTGATTCGGCATCAAGACGTCTGGGCCATCCTGGTGTTGGCGTTTTCCGGCGTTACAGATTGGCTGGATGGGGTGGCGGCCCGGAAACTCCATCAGTACTCCAACTTGGGTCGGTTGCTGGACCCGGCGGCGGACCGGTTGTTCATCCTTTCGTCCGTTGTCTTGCTTGGCTGGCGTGACGTAGTGCCCTGGTCGATAGTGGCGTTGTTGGCGGCGCGGGAGGCCATCATGGCCTTGGCCTTGCTGGTGCTGAAACTGCGCGGGATTGATCTGCCGGCGGTCGTTTTTGTTGGCAAGGCGGCCACTTTTGCGTTGATGTATGCTTTCCCGTTGCTTCTGCTGGCGGAGCTGTCCAACCGCGCGATCGCCAACGCGGCCTGGGTGGTTGGATGGGCTTTCGCCATCTGGGGGTTGGTTCTTTATTGGGTCGCGTGTGGAGCCTATCTGATTGAGACCTACCGGGCGCTGCGCCCGGTGAGCCGTGAAAGCCAGCGGGTGTAAGGCATGGGGAGCGGCGGGCATGGTCAAAGGCGTGAGGCGTGGGTGGCGGGAGGAGCTGCCGGGTGAGACGGCCTGACGAATCCATGACCCTGTTGACGGAGGTGATGGAGCGCCCGCTTGATGGCGGGTACGCGGAGGCCTCCCGGCGCCAGGCAGAGGGCGAAGGCCCGATTTGGTGGGGGCGCTGGGCCATGGTGTTGACGGCGGCCTTGGTGCTGGGACTGGGCGTGACCTGGGGAGTGCGGGCCCTGCGCAGCCCGGGCGAGGAAGAGCAACGGACCCGGGCGGCGCTGGAGCGGCGGGCGGAGGACGCCCAAGACCGGGTCACGGCATTACGTGAACGCACCAATGATCTCTCGGGCGAAATCGAATCCCTGCAGAACCAGGCTCTGTCCGCCACCGATCCGGCGGCCGCCGCCCAGGCGCGGTCCCTGGCCATCACGGTGGGGGCTATCCCGGTGACCGGCTGGGGCCTGGAAATCACCCTGCGGGAGGATTCGCAAGCCGTCGCGGCTGGCTCTGACGAATCCCGCATCCGGGCCGGGGACTTGCGCATCATTGTGGGATCACTGTGGCAGTCCGGTGCTGAAGCGGTCGCCGTGGGCGGTGTGCGGCTGGCGGCGACCACGGCCATCCGAGATGTCGGTGACCAGATCCAAGTGGGTTTTGAGTCGCTCGGTACGCCGTATACGATCCAAGCCCTTGGCCCGGCCGAGGAAATGGAGATCGGCTTGGCGTCCGGCCGGGCCGCTCAACGGATCAGTCTGCTGACCGGCTATTTCGGGGCTGGAGTCGAGGTCCGGCAGGTTAAGGGCCTGGAACTGCCGGCCAGCGCGGAGGCAGCCCGGTTGGAGTACACCTATGTGGGCGGAGGCGGTGACACGCAATGATCGCGCTATTGGGGCTGCTAGTTGGCGTGGTGTTGGGGATGGCCACTCAGACCGATGTGCCGGTCTTCTTGATGCCCTACTTGCCGATTGCCGTGGTGGCCGCCCTTGACGCGCTGGCCGGCGCCGCCCGCGCCATGTTGGACGGGCTGTTCGATGATCGCGTCTTCGTTGTCTCGTTCTTCTCGAATGTTCTGGTCGCGGCGTTGCTGGTGTTCATTGGCGATCAGCTAGGCGTTGGGTCACAACTCTCGACCGCCGTTCTGGTGGTCTTGGGAATCAGGATCTTCTCCAACGCCGCGGCGATCCGGCGGAAGCTGTTCAAAGCATGAGCGCCACAGATCCGAACGATGAACTGACACCGCCGGTGCCGGGATCAGCGGCCCGGCGGCGGCTGTGGCGGGCAATGCGGCCGCGGTGGACCAAAGGCCAGGTGACGGTTGGGCTGTTGTGTGTGCTCCTCGGGTTCGGCGCCGCCACGCAAGTCAAGGAAGTTGGTAAAGCTGACTTCTCCAGACTGCGTCAAGAAGAACTGGTGGAGGTTCTGGACCAGCTTGACGCCCAGGCCTCCCGGCTGGAGGCGGAGAACATAGACTTGCAACGTGAACGGGACCGGTTGGAATCTGACCAGACCAGTCAGCAGGCGGCCGCCGAGGCCGCCCGGCAACGCTCCGAGGTCCAAGGAATTCTAGCGGGAACCATTTCTGCTCAAGGCCCGGGGATCGCGCTGACGGTGCGTGATCCGGAGGGTAAGGTTTCCGCTTCCTTGGCATATCTGCTGGTAGACGAGTTGCGCAACGCCGGGGCGGAAGCGATCAGCCTGGGGCCAGTGCGGGTTGTTGCATCGACATATTTCGAGGACTGCGAGGACGAGCCTTGTATTGTGGTGGACGGCGCCCGGCTGGAGGCGCCTTATGAATGGCTCGCCATTGGTGATCCAACCACTTTGGAAACCGCCTTGGGGATACCCGGCGGCGCCCTGGCGGCGGTCCGAACGCAGGGCGGTTCCTCAGCTTTGTCCGCCATGGACCCGGTTAGAATCACGGCGACGCGGCGTCCGGCTCAACCGCGGTACGCGACCGCGCTAGAGTGACATTGGACATGTCTTGACTGGAAGGGGTGATGAAAGTGGAGCCAGACTCCGGACAGGCCTTTGGCCCTGATTCGACCCAGGCGATTGGCGGACTGGCGGAATTTGAAGTCGACGCGCCGATGGGGGAGGGGCTGAGCCCCCAGGCGCAGGCCGCGATTGGCGCGTTGCCGCCAACGTCCGCGCTCTTGGTCGTCTTGCGCGGGCCGAACGCGGGGTCACGTTTCTTGCTTGACGCTGATTCGACCACGGCTGGGCGTTCCACCAAGGCGGACATCTTCCTGGATGATGTGACGGTTTCGCGACGGCACGCCAACTTTGACCGCTCTGGTACGGGCTTCGCGGTTCGGGACCTCGGGTCGCTCAACGGCACCTATGTCAACCGGGAACGAGTCGACCAAGCGGTGCTGGCGGCCGGAGATGAGGTGCAAATTGGAAAGTACCGCCTGACTTTCCATCCTTCTCCGTCAAGGCCAGCGTGAACGGGGCGGCTAGCGCGCGGTCTTGGCCCTTGGGCCTGAGCCATCGCGCCAGCTATTCAATCTCCGCGGTCCTGGAGGCGTTGCGGGGCGAGTTCAGGGATCTGTCGGTCTCCAAGCTGCGTTACCTTGAGGACCAGGGGCTGGTCACTCCGGAGCGGACAGCCTCCGGTTACCGGCGTTACTCCGAAGCGGATGTTGAGCGGATCGCTTGGGTTTTGATTCAGCAGCGGGACCATTTCCTGCCGCTGAAGGTCATTCGGTCCCGTTTGGAGGCCATGGACGCGGCCTCCGAACAGGATGCCCCGGGGCCGCCGCGCCGGCCTCGGCCGGTCTTGATAGATCCCGATGACGTGGCCACCGTCACTGGTCAGGACCGGGCCACCGTTGAAGCGGTTGCCCGCGCAGCTGAGGTTGATCCGCATTCCGCTGATTCCGCTTTGATTCAGGCGGTCGAGGCGATCGGCGAGTTGGCTCCCTACGGATTGCAGATGCGCCATCTGCGGCCGGTTTTCCACGCTGCCCAGCGCCAGGTTGAACTGGTCGCCCTGGCGACCGCGTCATCACGTGACGTTTCCGCTGAATGCGCGGACGCCATGGCCCGCTTGGCGAGCGCCCTGGTCCGCCTAAAAGCCGCCAATTTGTAGTGGCCAGGGGAACGCCTGTTCAAGTTCAAGCTGAGGTTGAGAGAATCGCCCGTTGAGTCGGCGTGGCGGATTGACCTGGGCGACCAGGGGACATACCGTCAAGGCAGCGGGTTAGCGATTGACCCAACGAGAGGAAGTGACTCCTATGGCCTTCGAGCACAACGGCCAATCAGGCGAGCAGGGCCTGTTATTTGGCGAGCGAGTCACCGACGAATCGGTTGGCTTCCGCGGGCCAACGGCCTGCCGGGCCGCCGGGATCACCTACCGGCAACTCGATTACTGGGCCCGGACCGGACTGGTAGAGCCGTCGGTCCGGCCGGCCACTGGGTCGGGTACCCAGCGGCTGTACAATTTCCGCGACATTTTGGTGTTGAAGATCGTCAAACGGCTGCTTGACAGTGGCGTCTCCCTGCACCAGATCCGCGCCGCCGTACACCACTTGCGGCAGCGCGGAGTTGAAGACCTGGCCACCGTGATGCTCATGTCAGATGGCGCCTCGGTGTATGAATGCACCAGCAAGGACGAGGTATTTGACCTGGTCCAAGGCGGGCAGGGCGTTTTTGGCATAGCCGTGTCAAGGGTCTGGCGCGAGGTCGAGGGGACCCTATCGCAACTGCCCGCTGAGAGGTCTGCCACGGCGGCATCGACGGCCGCTCCAGTCGACGAATTGGCGGCCCGCCGCCGCGCCCGGCGGGTTTCGTAGTCTGAGACCGGCTTGACACTCGCCGGTTTTCCAACCGAGGCGTGCCTAGCCTGATGTGGTGGCCACGTCAACCATTCATACCGGGCCAATGGCCCCGCTGCTCATCGCCATTTTCCGATGGCTCTGGCTGGCTCAATTGGTATCCAACGTGGGTAGCTGGATGCAATCGGTGGGAGCCCAGTGGATGCTGGTTGGATCGCCTCACGCGGCGCTGCTGACCTCACTTGTCTCGGCTGTGTCGTTGCTGCCAGTCTTTCTGCTGTCGCTTCCCGCTGGCGTGCTGGCGGATTCGCTTGACCGGCGCTGGCTGCTGGTGGCCTCGAACGGTTTCATGGGCCTGGCAGCCGGGCTCCTGGCGGTGTTGACTTGGACGGGGCAGGCCGGGCCGGTAGTGATATTGATCCTCACTTTCGCTCTCGGTTGTGGGGCGGCCGTCGGCACACCCGCCTGGCAAGCGATCCAGCCGGACCTGGTGCCGCGTTACCTGATCCCCTCCGCGGCGGCGATCTCCAGCGCCAACGTGAACATAGCGCGAGCCGTTGGCCCAGCCCTGGCCGGCGCGTTAATCGCCTGGGCCGGCCCCGGTCTGCTCTTCGCCATCAACGCGGCCAGTTTCCTGAGTGTGATCGCCGTCCTGGCGGCCTGGCGGGCGGCTCCAAAGTCTCGTGGCTCAGTCGGCATGGGCCCAGCCATAGCCTCAGGGTTGCGCTATGTGCGCAACGCGCCCGGGGTAAGGCGCATCGCCCTGCGGGCAGCGCTATTTGTGATCCCAGGCAGCGCCTTGTGGGCCTTACTGGCGGTGATCGCACATGGCCCAATGCGCCAGCAGTCTGGCGGTTATGGGCTAATGCTGGCCGCGTTGGGCCTGGGAGCCGTGATTGGTGCATTAGTGCTGCCCGCACTGCGCGGACGCTACGCCACCAATACCTTGCTGGTGGGCGGCAGCGTGATCTATTCCGCTGGCATGACCGCGGTGGCGCTCCTGCGGTCGTTGCCGCTGGTTCTGGCGCTGCTCCTGGCGACAGGCATTGGCTGGGTGATTGTGTTGTCGGTCCTGAACGCCGCCTTGATGCTGACCCTGCCGGCCTGGGTCCGGGCGCGGTCTCTGGCCGCCTACTCGATTGTGTTCATGGGCGGCCAGGGCATTGGAGCCATGATTTGGGGGGTGGTGGCCACGCCATTTGGGGCTGTGACGACCCTTTCGGTGGCCAGCGCGTTGGTCGGCATCGGCTCCCTCACATCGGTCCTGTGGCCGCTTTACAAGTCGACCGGCACCCTGGACCGGCAAGTTGTCTCCATGCCAGAGGCCGTGCCCGATGACGCCGTACCGCCTCGCGCTGGACCGGTCCTGATCCAGATCGCCTACCAGGTACTCCCAGGCGATTCCGGCGCCTTCGAGCGGGCTGCCCGCGCCCTGGCCACGTCCCGGCGCCGGACCGGTGCGATCACCTGGGACCTGTGGCAGGACGTGGTGAACCAGAGCCGCTACGTGGAGCAATACACACTGTCGGACTGGGCTGAGCACCTGGCCCAGCGTGAAGAACGCATCACCGGGTACGACCGTGAACTTGAACGCCAGGTCTTGTCGTTCGCTCAACCCAATCCAGCGGTTGGGCATCTGGTTCGGCCTGAACACATGCCGCGGATCGATCGAGGAATCGCCGTGGCGGACACCCAGAATGGAGGAACAGCAAAATGACTCAAACTCAATCCGTGCCGAGTAGTCAAACTGACGCACCGCCGGCCTATCAGGGGCCGGCTGAATCGGCGTCGTTGGCGGGCCCCGCAGCAGGCTGGGCGGCGGAGGCCGCAGGGCCGCCGCCCGCCGGCGTGGCCTGGATGCTCGGGCTGCCAATGGAGATCAATTCCAGGCTGATTGGCCGGTACCGGTCCTGGATGATCCTGCGCGGGATGGCCGGGCTGATCCTTGGCGGCATGATCTTGTTCCAGCCGGGGCTGTCAGTTGCGGCATTCGCCTTGGTGATAGGCATCTTCTTGTGCGTGATTGGGGTGGCGCGCATCGTGATTGGCGCGGCCGATACCGGCTTCAGCACTGGTGTCCGGGTACTTAACGTCATCTTGGGCGTGATGCTGGCTGTGATTGGGGCCATCGCCATCCGCTTCCCCGGCTTTGGCTTGCTGACCACCGTGCTGCTGATCGGATTCGCCTGGATGATGGAAGCTGGCGCGACTTTGGCGCTGCTGCCGCCGCGCCACCAAGGCCGGGGTTGGGCCATCGCCTTCGCCGTTGTCTCCCTGATAGCTGGGGCGGCCTTGATCGCTTGGCCGGTCGAATCGCTCTTGCCGTTGGCCATTGTGGCCGGGGCCGCACTGCTAGTCGGTGGCGTGTTCGATCTCATCAATGCTTTCACGCTGAAGGCCTCGGACCGCTCCTAAGTGCCTGTTGGAGGACACACCCTAGGAGCTCGAACGGTGGCGTGGGCGCCTGCGCTCGTCTGTGTTCGCCCGTGGCCGGTCCGTGTTGCCCGGAAGGCCCTGACGATCATGGGATGATAAATCCATGGCGATGAGAGACATCCGGGTGATAGGCGACCCGGTACTGCGCACCGTGTGTGAACCGATCAGGAAGATTGACGGCTCCGTTCGGTCCTTGGTAGCGGACCTGTTGGAAACAGTCGACACTGAGGGCCGGGCCGGGCTGGCGGCCAACCAGATTGGGGTCTCCCTGAGAGCCTTCTCCTACAACATTGATGACGAGGTTGGCTATGTGCTCAACCCGGCGATCGCCGAATTGTCGGAAGAAAGCCAGGATGGCGACGAGGGCTGCCTGTCGGTTCCGGGCCTCTGGTTTCCCACCAAGCGCGCCTATTATGCGCGAGTCGTTGGCATCAACCTGGAGGGGGAGGAAGTCATGGTCGAAGGCACTGGCCTGATGGCCCGGTGCCTGCAGCACGAGGTCGACCACCTTGATGGCCATCTCTACTTGGACCGCCTTGACCGTGCCGCCCGCAAGAGGGCGATGGCGGCGGTTCGTGACCTGTGACCGGCTGGTGCGTGGGGCTGACCGCCGCGCACGCGGACCGTACTGGGACAAATTGCCTGGTCCGGCGACTGGCGCTTTGGGCCGGTCATGGGGCACAATAGTTCCTAGGCGCGCCGCGCGAGGCCGTGTCGGTTTCCGTTAGTCAGAACAGCATCCGGTTTTTTTGAACGAGGTCGTAGGGGAAGACGCACCTCGAACAGATACTGGGAGGCTAATGATGTCTGGTGTGATCACGCGCGGCGTGCTCTTTGTGCACTCTTCGCCGCGGGCGGTCAGCCCGCACATTGAGTGGGTCGCGACCAACGTGCTTGGCGTGGAAGTGTCCATGAACTGGACCGACCAGCCCGCCGCACCTGGAACCCTGCGAGCCGAATACTCTTGGCAGGGCCATCAGGGCAGTGGTGCGCGCCTCGCCTCGGCCCTGCGGGGTTGGGAGCACCTGCGTTATGAAGTCACCGAGGAGCCGTCCTTTGGGGCGGATGGTGGCCGCTGGTCCCATACGCCCTCGCTGGGCATCTTCTATTCAGTGACGGATGTACACGGCAACACAATGATTCCCGAGGACCGGATCCGGGCCGCCTTCGATTGCCATGGCGACTTGATCGCCATGCGTCGCCAGCTTGATCTGGCTTTGGGTCAAGCTTGGGATGATGAACTTGAGCCGTTCCGCTACGCCGGCGCCGGTGCGCCGGTGCGATGGCTGCATCAAGTCGGCTAACGAACAGACCCGCCGCGCAGTTTGACCACCCGGGGTCTGTCATCCCCATGCGGTTGGGCCGGCGTTCTAGGAGCCTGTTGTCCGACAGGCTCCGCCTGTGTTGACGCGGTGGGAGCAGGGCTCTCGCCAGCGGAAACGCAGCAAACAAGTACTGTTGGAGTGCCTAGGAGCCTGTTGTCCGACAGGCTCCGCCTGTGTTGACGCGGTGGGAGCAGGGCTCTCACCAGCGGAAACGCAGCAAACAAGCACTGTTGGAGTGCCTAGGAGCCTGTTGCCCGACAGGCTCCTAGGCCGTGGCGAAGACCAGGGCCATGTTGTGGCCCCCGAATCCGAAGGCGTTGTTCATGACTGCGAGCGGGCCGGTGGCGGGCAGCGGTTCGGGTTGGTCCCGGACAACGTGACAAGTCACCTCGGGGTCGAGTTCCTGGATGTTGATGGTGGGCGGCGCCAGGCGGTCCCGCAGGGCGAGGATCGCGAAGATCGATTCGACTGCCCCGGCTGCCCCCAACAGGTGTCCGGTCATTGATTTGGTGCCAGATACCTTGACCGCTTCCGCTCGCTGGCGCGACCCGAGTGCTTCGGTGAGCGCCTCAACAATGGCGCGGGCCTCAATGGTGTCTCCCGCCGGAGTGGCGGTAGCGTGGGCATTGACGTGGGCTACAGCCCGGGCCACGGCGGGTCCGGCTTGCCGCAAGGCGGACCGCATGGCCCGGATCTGGCCTTGACCGGTTGGGTCCGGCGGCGCCACGTCATAGGCGTCCGATGTCGACCCAACACCCGCCAGCCGGGCATGGACCCTCGCTCCACGGGCGTGGGCATGGGCGGCGGATTCGACCACCAGGGCGCCGGCACCTTCACCCATGACGAATCCGTCCCGGGTGACGCAGTAAGGCCGTGAGGCCGTTTCCGGCGAATCTGATCTGGTTGATAGGGCGCGCATTCTGCCGAAGGCTCCCAGGGTCAAGGGGTGGATGGCCGCTTCGGTACCGCCGGCTACGACCACATCCGCCAGGTCTTGCTGGATCAGGCGGGAGGCCAGAACCAGAGCCTCGGCGCCGGAGGCACAAGCTGAAACGGGGGCGTGGGCGCCGCCCCGGGCGGCCAGGTCGATAGCCACTGTGGCGGCCGGCGAATTCGGCATCAGCATTGGCACAGTCAGCGGCAGCAGCTTCCTGGCGCCCCGGTCCCGGACGGTGTCCCACGCCGTCAGCATGGTATGAAGCCCGCCAATTCCACTGGCTATGACCACAGCCAGGCGTTCAGGTGCGACATCCGGCGCACCGGCGTCAGCCCAGGCCTGGCGAGCGGCGATCAGCGCGTACTGGGCCGATGGATCAGCCCGACGCAATTCCGGACCGGTCAGGACCGAATGCGCCGGGACCTTCAACGTGGCCGCGAAGTTCGTGACGATGCCGTAATCCTCGGGCCAAGTGTTGCTCAGCGCATGGACTCCGGGTTGGCCGGCCAGTACGGCCTGCCAGGTGGTTTCCACGTCCCCGCCTAGCGGAGTGGTGGCACCGAGCCCGGTGACGACAGTCAACGGGTCGGTGGCACTAGGGGCGGCGGACATGGTGTCAGGCGTTAGCGATCAGGTCGACCGCGTCCTGGACTGTGGCCAAGTCCTTGACCGCGTCATCGGGGATTTCGACGCCGAAGGCGTCCTCGGCCAAGGTGAAGATTGTCATGATGGACAGCGAATCAATGTCGAGGTCGTCGGCGAAGGACTTGGTCGGAGTGATGTCTTCTGGCCGAATGCCGGTTTCCTCAGCGATGATTTCCGCCAACTGTTGGAGGATGTTGTCCTTATCTAGAGCCATCGGTTTTCCTTTCGTTGTTGGGTTGTGTTCCTGCTAGACGTCTGCCGGAGTTGGCAGCTCGATTACTTGAGCAGCATAGGCCAGGCCGGCGCCAAAACCGATCTGGAGGGCTAGTTTGCCGCCCAGGTCGGGTCGTTCGCGGAGCAGCCGCTCGGTGGCCAGCGGCACTGACGCAGCCGAGGTGTTGCCCGTCTCGGTGATGTCAGTGGCGACTACCACTTCCGAACTCAGACCGATCCGTTTGACCTGCTGTTCAATTATCCGCAAGTTGGCTTGGTGCGGTATGAATACCTCGATCTCAGATGGGGACAGGCCGGCGGCGGTGATCGCCTCCAGAGCGATCTTGGCCATGGTGAAGACCGCCCATTTGTAGACTGTGGGGCCGTCCTGACGCAGGGTGGGCCAGATTCCGGCTGCGAAGGCTTCCCGGAAGCCCAGATTCTGTCCCACGAAACCAGCTTTGGCGCCGTCGGATCCCCAAATGGTCCGGCCAATCTTTGGGCGGCTGGACGGCCCTACGATCGCTGCCCCGGCGCCATCGCCCAGGATGAAGGAGATTGTCCTGTCCGCGGGATCAACGAACTCAGACAGTTTGTCCGCGCCGGCCACCAAGACATGGGTGGCGGCCCCGGACCGCACCAGGGCGTCCGCCAGGCCAATCCCATAGCAGTAGCCGGCGCAGGCGGCAGAAAGGTCAAAGGCGGCCGCACCGGTAGCGCCGATCCGGTCCGCGAGCGTTGGCGCCGCCGCCGGGGTTTGCTGAAAATAGGTAACGGAACCAAAGATGACGGCATCGATCTGCGTCGGGGCCAGGCCGGACCCCTCAATCGCGTGCCGGGCGGCGCCTTCGGCTAAGTCCAGCACTGTCACGTCAGGTTCGGCCCGAGCCCGCGTGGTTATGCCGGTGCGAGAGCGGATCCATTCGTCGGACGAATCGATCGCCTGGGCCACCTGCTCGTTGGTGATCCGCTGGGAACCGCGCACACCACCAACGGCTAGGATCTGGGCTCCGGGGCGGACAGCGGTGCCGGCGATCATGCGGCCGCATCCTGGGGATGGGCCCGCTCCAAGGCGACACCCTTGAGGGCGCGTCTGGCCAGGCCGGTCAGGACCCCGGACGGGGCCAGTTCAAGTTGGGCGCCGATGCCGTTCGCGGCGAAGGTCTCTAACACCAGATCCCAGCGGACCGGCTGGGAAACCTGCTTGATCATGGCCTCAATGATGTGATGGCCGTTGGTCATGGCGAGACCCGAATGGTTGGTCACCATGGGCACGCGGGCATCCGCGACGGGGATGTCGCTCAGCGCGGCCCGCAGCGGATGCTCCGCCCCAGCCATCAAGGGAGTGTGGAAGGCCCCAGCCACGTCCAGGCGGACCACCCGGGACTGCGGCGGGGGCTCTTGGATCAGGCGATCAATCGCCGGGCGATCACCGCCGGCCACGATCTGGCCTGGGCCGTTGAAATTGGCCGCCCAGGCGCCGGCGTCTTCAATCGCCGTCAGGACCTGGTCCGCGGTGCCGCCTATCACCGCGGCCATGGTGCCGGGTTTGGCGGCGGCGCATGCCGCCATGGCTCGGCCGCGAGCACTGACGGCCGCCATGGCGTGATCCTCATGGATCACGCCGGCGATGACGGCGGCGGCGAATTCACCCACCGAATGCCCGGCCACCATGACGAATGGCTCTTTCACGGCCTGGTAGGAGAGCAGGCCAGCGGCGGTGAGAAGAGGCTGGGCAGCAGCGGTGTCCCGGATTTGCCCGGCGGTGCCGGTTGTTCCCAGTTCAAGCAGGTCCAGGTCGCATAGCTGGGACCACCGCTCAAGACGTTCGCGCGCACCGCTCAACTCCAGCCAGGGAGTTAGCATTCCCGGCTTCTGGGCACCCTGCCCCGGTAGAACCACTGCGCGCACACAATCCAGTCTGGCCGTAGGCTGGCCCCGGGCGTGTCCCGAATCAGCACAGCGCCGGGCCAAGGCCTTTGTGGGAATCATACAAATGTGAGAGTCCTGCCTCGGAGGCGTTCCGGCCCTGCGGCGCTTCTAACCCAGCCCGAGGCAAGTGGCAGCGGCCTCAGGAGCGGCGGCCTGAAGCCAGGCGGCCCACCGACAGGGCGTGCTGAAGGACATAGGCCTCGCGCGGCTCGGTCGGGTCCCAGCCGCAGATTTCGGAAATCTTGATCAGGCGGTAACGCACTGTATTGGGATGGACGAAGAGAACGCGCGCCGCCCCTTCCAGGGACCGGCCCGCTTCGAGGTAAGCGGCCAGGGTTTCAGCTACGTCCCGGCCAGCCTGAACTAACGGAGCGTAAGCACGGCTGATCAGGGTAGCGCGGGCCTCAGGATCGTTTATGAGGAGGCGCTCCGGCAAGAGTTCATCCGCCAACACCGGCTGGGGGGCGGCCGGCCAGGCCGCGAAAGCGTCCAACCCGGCGTTGGCAGCTCGGATCGAGCGGGGCAATTCGTCGACGGAATTGACGTTTGGCCCAATCACCACCGGGCCGTGGCCCAGCGCTGGGACAATGGCATCGGCTGCGGACCGGGGGTCCGCCACGCCGTTCAGCAGGGCCAAGATCCGGTCTGACTGGAAGCCAGCCAGCGATTCGGCGGCGGCGGCGCGCAACGCGGAGCGCACCTCACGGACCCGGCTTTCCGCCAACGGAGCGTCGATCCCCGCCACCACGCAGATGGCGGGGCCATTTGAAGACCAGCCCAGGGCGGCCAAACGCGACCGCATTGACTGATCGACATCTCCGCGGCTGAGGCCATCCACCACCAAGGCTTCAAGCCGAGCGTCCCAGGAGCCGCGCATCTCGGCAGCGCGGGCGTAAACCTCGGCCGTCGCGAAGGCGAACTCACGCGAATAGCGCAACACGGCATCGTGCAACTCGCTGGCCTTACCCGGCGCGGAAATCACCTCCGCCTCCGTCTCAATAGTGTCCACACCGCTCTTGACCAGCAGCAACGTCTGATGCAACGAGACTTTGCGGGTAAGCTCCGCCGGTGCCACAGCGAAGATCGCCAACGAAGAAGAAGCCGAGGAGGTCTTGTCCTTACACCAGACGATGAAAGCGTCGATCGAATTCTGCGCTACCAGGCCTACCCACGAGCGGTCATCCGCTGACAGCGCGCGGTACCAGTCGTGGTCCGCTTCGATGGATTTCATAACTTGGTTGACTAGGCGGTCGCGGTGAGAGGACAACCGGGAGACGGTCGTGGGGCATGGAACGGGGTGTGCCAAGGGCGATGTTGCCATGTGGCCATGTTACGGGGGGATTTGTGGACTTCCCACAATTGACGTGCGGCGAGTGTCGAAACCCGCCCTTTCGGGCGTGCGCTCAGCCCGATCCTCGGCTAGCGTTGGCAGTGATGAGTACGTTGACCCCTAGAGACGGGATTTCGGTAATAGGTGCGCAACCAGGCGCGCCACTTGGGCTGACTAGCGGTCAGGTGGTTCAGGAGATCGGGTACGACGAGGACGTCGACTTCGCCCTCAGGGATGCGGTCGAGGAGGCCATAGACGGCGAATTGGTGGACGAGGATTGGGACGACGTAACCGACGCGGCACTGATCTGGTGGCGCCAAGGCGACGGTGATCTGACTGACACGATCGTTGACGCGCTGTCCTTGCTGGAGGAAGGCGGTGTGGTCTGGGTGCTGACTCCCAAACCCGGGCGTTCCGGTTACACCGAGGCCTCGGAGATCTCTGAGGCGGCCACAATCGCCGGCTTGCACACCGCCAACAGCATTTCGGTGGGCCGGGACTGGGCTGGCACTCGCTTGGCCGCTCGCGGGCGGCCGAAGAAGTAAGGGACTGGTGTCCCGAACCAGAAATCCGGGGCGCTAGCGGACGGTCAGGGGCACATGGCCGTCACCACCGGGCGGGGGTCCGCTCCGGCGATCATGGCTCCCGGTGCCGTGCGCGGGGGCCACATAATCTGGGTCTCCGGGTTGGGGCGGTTCAGTCTGGCCCAATTCGGAGTCATCAATTGCGGCTGGGTTTAGCACCCGGTGCAGGAAAACCCGGGCCCGGTTAGTCTCGGGCGAACCAATCACTCGCGCGGCCGGGCCTTCTTCGATGACCTGGCCATCATCCATGAATACCACGCGGTCGCCTACTTCGCGGGCGAAAGCCATTTCATGGGTCACAACCATCATGGTCATGCCGGATTCGGCGAGGTCCCGCATTACGGCGAGCACGTCTCCAACCAGTTCCGGATCCAGGGCGGAAGTCGGCTCATCGAACAGCATCATGGCTGGGTCCATCGACAAGGCACGGGCTATGGCGACGCGTTGTTGCTGGCCGCCGGATAACTGCGATGGGTAGGAATCGATCCGGTCTGCCAGCCCGACATGTTCCAGGTTCCGCAGGGCGACGGCGCGAGCCTCCGCCTTGGAGCGCCCCAGTACCCGGCGTTGAGCCAGAGTGAGGTTGCCCATGACGGTCTTGTGCGGGAACAAGTTGAAGGATTGGAAGACCATGCCAACATGGGTACGAACCCGGTCTATGTCCGCGTCCGGATCCGTCACTTCAACGCCCAGCAGCTTGATTGAACCGGCCGTCGGTTGCTCTAGCAGATTGATACAGCGCAGCAAGGTTGACTTGCCAGATCCAGACGGGCCAATCACGCAAACGACGTCTCCGGCGCCTACCGTCAGGTCGATCCCCTTGAGCACCGGACGGTCGCCAAAACTCTTACGCAGCCCGGAGATTTCGATCACTGGGCTGGCCGGTTGTGCGCCGCCAGGCCCAGGGGCGTTGGTTTCAGTCATGACCTGGCCTTTCCAAAGCCTCGTTCCATGCGTCGGACCAAGAAGCCCAGCGGCAGGGTGATGATCAGATAACAAGCGCCAATTCCGAACAAAGCGGTCAGCCCGCCTTCAGGCACCGTCACGCTCTCGCGGGCTAGCTTGGTCAGTTCGTAGTCACTGATCGCCAGGCCCATGATATAGACCAAGGAAGTGTCCTTGGTCAGCAAGATGATCTCATTGGTCACTGGCGGTAGGACAATCCGGAAAGCTTGGGGGATCACCACTGACGTCAAGGTCTTAGAGTGCGACATGCCCAACGACCGGGAAGCCTCAATCTGCCCCTTTGGCACTGCCTGAATACCCGCCCGGATCGATTCGGCCATATACGCGGCGGAGACACAGCCCAGTGCGATGGCTGCCTTCAGCCAGAGGCTGGGGATGGTCACGTTGAAGGCCATCGGGATGCCAAAGGCGACCGCGAAGACAACGATCAAGGCTGGCATGCCCCGGAAAAACTCGATATAAGCGGTGGCCAGGCCACGGTAGAGCCGGGCGGCGGACAGCTTCATCAAGGCCAGGACCGTCCCCAGCGAGAGCGATACAGCGAAGGCCCCCAAGGTGTACCGGACGGTGTTGAGGAAATCCGGCCAGATGCGCGGCGCTACCGCTCGCAATCCGTTGAGAGTAAACAGCCGGTCCGAGAGCAATTGCCAATCCGCCGCCAGCCCCAGCATCACCAACACGCCGAATAGGACGCCGTACTGGAGCCCCCGGGTCAGACTGGCCCGCTCGACGGGGCGCAGCCCACGGCGCCGGCTGCCAGCCAGACTCGCGGCGGCGCGGACCGTGGCTGAATCTTGGCACGCGGTCCCGCCAGCGCCGTTGGCCGGGTCCGAGGACGCGGGTGGCGCCGCGGGACGCGATGAGCGGGAACTGGCGGCACGGGACCGGACCAGTCCGGTCAGCCCCCAAACCAGAAAGCTCGCCGACACCACCGCACCGGCCGCCGGCAGCCAATAGACGGTTGTTACCAGCCAGACCGGCGCCCACAGCACCCCCACTGGGTAGGCGATCAGGACCACTGCCGTCCCAGCCACCCAGGACCGCGTCCGCCCGGCGGGGTAGGTGCCCGGGACCCAAGCCAGGCCCAGTACCGCGGCCGAGACGACCAGCCACGGTGAATAGATCAGCGCCAGTTGGCTTACTGTCATGACGCTGTTCTTCTCCTAACGGCGCCTCAAATCACTTTTCGGCGAGCCGCCACTTGGCAAGTAGCTCGTCGTAGGTGCCGTCACCGGTGATGCGTTCCAGGGTCTTGTTGATCTGGCTGAGCAGGGCGGTGTTGCCCTTCTTGACGGCCAAGCCAAAGACCTCGGGCTCTCCGCCGGCATCGAATTGGCCGACGATCGCGAAGCCCTTGTCCTCATACTCAACAAGTGTCGGAGTGTCGTTGAAGATACCCACGACGTCTCCGGCTTGGAGCGCCGTGACTTGATCCCCCAAGCCTTCGAACTGCTTGATATCCGTCAATTCGGGCTGACTGCGGGCCCATCTCTCGCCGGTGGTGCCTTGCTGCACGCCAACCGGCTTGCCGGCCAAGCCCGCCACATCCGTGATCCCGGAATCGGCTTTGACCAGCAAGCCCATGGTGGTTGTGTAGTAGGAGGTGGAGAAGTCGAGCTTCGCTGAGCGGGCTTCGGTAATGGACAACGCCGAGGCGCCAATGTCGCAGGTGCCAGTGTCCAGCGCGGCGGCCGATTCGATCGCCTCGAAGGCAGTGATGACATAGTCGATTTCAAGGTCTAGGTCGCGGGCTACCTCGGCGGTCAGGTCCATGTCGAAACCGGTCACTACGGTGCCGTCGGTTGCCTCGAAGGGGTAATAGGGGGGATTGGTGCAAATGGTTAGCTGGCCCTCCCTGACGGTCTCGACTTTGGGGGTCTGGCCGCTGGCGGACGGCTCAGGGGTCTTGGATTCGCTGCCGGCTTTTTCCACCGTGATGCCGGCGCAGCCGGCCAGGGTCAGTGCGAAGCAGGTGGCCAGGCCAAGGCCCAGGATCGCTTTACGGGGACGGATAGTCATGGGTGTAGTCCTCCATTACGGCTGGTTGTAGTTCGGTTAGCCGGCTCCGTACGGAGCCGGCTAAGCATAAAAGATACCTTGTCCTGAGGGTCATTCCTGATCCTCGATTGAGTCAAGGTTGGGTCAGTTCTGCGAAGATCAATTCGACCGCCTCGGTGTCCGATGCCGCCAGGGTCAGTTCCGCTGTCCGTCCAGCCGCCATGACATCCGCTTTGGCTGCCACCGCCGGTGCGGTCAGGTCCGCCGGAACGGCCACGGTGGCCGCGGTGATTTCAGTGCGCATTGACATTTTGGCCTCTGACTTGGCCTTGCGCAGGGCTCCCAGCACGGCCCCGGCCACCGCCAAGATTCGCGGATCGCCTGGGGCGGATGAACCGGCCCGCAGCTCGGCCGGGACCGGCCAGGGCTGGCGGTGTATTGAATCGTCATGCCACCAAGACCAGACCTCCTCAGTGGCGAAGGGCTGGAAGGGCGCGAAGAGCCGCAGCAGCACCGATAAGGCTAGACCTAGGGCCGTCTGGGCGGATGCGGCGGCCTGTGGGCCGGCGGCGCCGTGAGCGCGTGACTTGACCAGTTCGATGTAGTCATCACAGAAAGTCCAGAAGAAGGATTCAGTTGCTTCCAGGGCCCGCGTGTGGTCGTAGTTGGCGAGCGCCTGGGTGGCGGTTTCAATGACCGTCTCCAGGGCCGCCAGCATCGCCGAGTCGAGTGGCTCTGTCACATCGGCGGGGTCCAGAGTCAAGGCCGCTCCGCTGCCGGAAGCGGCCAGAAAAGACAGCGCGAACTTCGAAGCGTTCAGAATCTTGATCGCCAGGCGGCGCCCAACCTTCATTTGGCCAGGCTCAAACGCCGCGTCCGTACCAAGGCGAGCCGAGGCGGCCCAGTAGCGCACGGCATCGGACCCGTGTTGGTCTAACAGAGCCATGGGGGTCACCACGTTGCCCTTTGACTTGGACATCTTCTTGCGGTCCGGGTCAAGGATGAAACCGCTGATGGCGGCGTTGTGGAAGGGCAACGAATGCTGTTCCAGATCCGCCCGGACAACTGCTGAGAACAGCCAAGTACGGATAATGTCCTGGGCCTGCGGGCGCAGATCCATTGGGAAGGTGGATTCGTACAAGTCCGGGTCGTCACGCCAGTGGGTGGCGATCTGCGGTGTCAGAGAAGACGTGGCCCAGGTGTCCATGACATCTGGGTCGCCAATGAACCCGCCGGGCTTGCCCCGCTGTTCGGGCTTGTAACCATCCGGTGTGTCGCTGGCCGGATCGACGGGTAGTTGGTCCTCGCGCGGCAGGATAGGCCGGTCGTGGATCGGGTGGCCAAACTGATCGACCGGGTACCAGACCGGGAACGGCACCCCAAAGAAGCGCTGGCGCGAAATGAGCCAATCGCTGGTCAGACCTTCCACCCAGTTCTGGTAACGCACACGCATGAAATCCGGGTACCAGGTCAACTCGTTGCCGCGTTCGAGCAAACGGGCGCGCAACTCCTGGTCAGTGCCGCCATTAGACAGATACCACTGACGGGTCGGGATGATTTCGAGGGGTTTCTCGCCCTTCTCGAAGAACTTGACCGGATGGGTGATGGGCTTCGGTTCGCCCTCCATGTCCCCGGATTCGCGGAGCATCTCGGTGACGCGCTTCTGGGCCGAGTAGACAGTCAGTCCCGCCAGTTCTTTGTAAGCCGCCTGGCCACGGTCTGAATCCACACCCATTGGCGGTTCTGGCAGGATGCGGCCATCCCAGCCGAGGATCGCGCGGGTCGGCAGGTGCATCTCCCGCCACCAGATCACGTCCGTGACATCACCGAAGGTGCAGACCATGGCTATTCCGGAGCCTTTGTCTGGCGTGGCCAGGCGGTGGGGGACCACCGGCACTTCGGTTCCAAACAGCGGCACCTCGACGTGCTTGCCAAACAGGTCTTGGTAGCGTTCGTCGCTGGGGTGGGCCACCAGGGCAACGCAGGCGGGCAGCAGTTCCGGTCGAGTGGTCTCAATGTAGACGCGCTGGCCGGCGCCCGTGTCGGTGTCGGTATCAGCGGCGGGTTGGCCGTCGGTGAGCCGGAAGCCGATCCGGTGATAAGCACCCGTCTGGTCGCGGTCAACCAATTCGGCCTGGGCCACCGCGGTACGGAAAGTGACGTCCCAAAGGGTTGGCGCCAGGCGCTGATACGCCTCACCACGGGCCAGGTTGCGCAGGAAGGCTAGCTGAGATGTGGCGCGGGAATGATGATCGATGGTCTGGTAGGTCTGGGTCCAGTCGATGGACAGCCCTAGATGGCGCCAGGCGGCTTCAAACTGCTTTTCGTCTTCCGTCGATAGCTTCTCGCAGAGTTCAACAAAGCTCTGCCGCGAAACTGGCACCTGCTGGCTAGTGGCGTTCTTGCCTTTGCCGCCTTCGAGCGGCGGGGTGAAATCTGGGTCGTACGGCAGCGACGGTTCACAGCGCACGCCATAATAGTTCTGGACTCGGCGCTCGGTTGGGAGCCCGTTGTCGTCCCAGCCCATGGGGTAGAACACTTCTTTGCCGCACATGCGCTGGAAGCGCGCGATGATGTCGGTGTGGGTGTAAGAGAAAACATGGCCCACGTGCAATGACCCGGAAACCGTGGGTGGTGGCGTGTCGATTGAGAACACGTCCTCACGGGCGGTCCCGAGCTTGAAAACATAGGTTCCCTGGGCCGACCAGGCCCGGTCCCATTTGCCTTCCAGGCCATCTAGGCTGGCCCGTTCCGGCACTGTGGGACGTTGGTGGGAGGGATATTGGTGTTGGCTCACAATGTTCTATCTTCCCAGATTCGGCGGGCGCTTTTGGCGAGGGCTCCTGGACGGGGCTCCGGCCGGGCCCGTAGAGTGTGGCCGTGAACCGCGCCATCCGTCAGCATATTGAGCTGGTCGAGCGCCGCCTAGCGGCCCTCGAAGAGGGGCCGGATGGCCCGGCCGGAACGGACCGGGCCGGGGAATCCGAACCGGACGGGGTAGTGGAATCCGGACCGGCGGATCTGGCCCGGCGGGCGGCCGAATTGCGATGCTTAGCCGCCTACCACGACGCGCAGACCCGAAATTTCCAGCATGAGCGGTTGATTCACCTGCTGGTCACTCTGTTCTTCGCGGCCGTATGGGCCGGCGCGGTGGTGGCGCTGGTGTTGTACCTGGTGAGCGGAGCCGAACCCGATGGATTGACCATGCCAGGCCTGGTCGCATTGTGTGTGGTGTTGACCGGCTTGGAGGTCGCTTACATCGGTCACTACTATCATTTGGAGAACAACGTTCAGGCCCTCTACCGGCTGACCACAAAGCTGTTCGAGGCGGCTGATCGGGCTGGCTGACTGCCGGTGATCCCGGTCTGTGTGCGCAGGGTCTGCTACCGGTGGCGGTGCGGGCCCCGGCGGCATCGGGAATCCCGATGCCGTCCCCAGACCTGACGGAGGAGCGTCGGCCAGGGCCGCGAGGGCCCGCGACAGTTCCACCAGGCCTGTTGGCGTTCTGGGGAAGCGCCGCTGGTGGCAGAACACCACACCGCAGTGGT
>JAIRXP010000035.1 GCA_031268215.1 Bifidobacteriaceae bacterium
CCTTGATCCCGTGATGGGACGACTGCCACAACGGCACCGTGACCAACCCGACGGCCAACACCAGGGCCGGAAGGTACACCCAGACCAGAACGGCTGTGTGGCTCATATCGCTGACCACACCGAGGACTTTGGCTATGACCACCGCCAAGGCCAACGGCACCACGCCGCGCGACAAAGCGGCAGCGATCCTCTTTCTCTTGGGCGCCGTCATCAGAACAAACACCCCGGCACATGCATGCCGAAACTCATTTGGGTTATCCTCTCCGCTCTTCCCCGATTCTGCCAGATCCTCTACCTGCGCGGTGACGCGCCCGGCGCGCAACGGGCGAATCTTCTCCAAGCCCGTTAGCTGTCGCCCCAGCGCGAGCCAGGGCCCTAGCTCGCCGCTAAATCAACACCTGGCTTGAGACCCTTCTTGTGGATACTGCGGAGAACGGCATCGACCGCCACGCCCAGGCAGACACCTCCTGCCAACGACACCAGCAGTACGTTGCTGACCTGCCATTGGTAGACAAACAAGCCCGCAGCTATGCCGATAACCGCCACCACTAGCCCAAAGGCGATCCCCTTCCCGGTTCCGAATCTTCGCCGCAACCAGGTGGCCGCCAACTCCGCACCACAACCAATCAACACAAGGAAAACAATTCCCATCGCGCCGCTCCTCTCTACTTGCGCTAACGACCGGCCTCGGATGTTGGCTCGAGCGGCGGTTGAGGCTGGCCGGCGGCGGCCCGCTTGCGGCGATACCAAACGACCACATCACGTACAGTCCAGACCAACACCGAACCCGACACGCCGAACACGAACCACAGGAGGAGCGCGGTCTTATCGGCGTCGGCAACCTGCGACAGCCCCCACATACCGGCGAATATCCCTGCCGCTACGCACAGGCCCACAAGGGTCTTTTTCTCCGCACCCAACCAATTCACCAAGAGGGCCCCACCGACCGAGATCACCGCCGCCGCCACATGCATACCGAAACTCATTTGGGTTGTCCTCTCCAGTCTTCCCCGATTCTGCCAGATCCTCTACCCGCCACGTGACCGCCCCCAGTCCACAACGAGCGAACACTCTCCGAGCCCGTTGGCTGCGGCTCGGAGCGGGGTCCGGTGCCAGAGGCCCCGGCCCACGAATTGCTCCCGGGGGGTCACACAGGGTGTTTTCCCTATGCGGCCGGTGGCCGCGCGCCAGCTTCGCAAGCCGGCAGAATTACAGCCTACTAAACAATCCACTGGCCTGGCCCGCTATCCGCCACTGATCTGGATAGCCCCTAATGCCACCCTGCCAAGCGCTCCGGCGAACCGCACGGCCCTCTTCCGGGTGGTAGGTCCCGCAGCCGTCGGGCCGGCCCTCTTCTACGTGGCCCCGGGGGACCCGCCATTGCTCGAATCGCCGTCTTGCGGGGGGACGCCCCAGCTAATGAAGGAACACTGGCCAGTCCACTCGACCACCTCAAACCGGCCGAGGAGTCCACCCTCGCCATTCATGACTACAATCGAATGCCCTTCACCCATCTGATCGTCAACCATCTTCAGCGCGTCGACGTCTTGCCCCGTGACGGCCTCCGCGAGGGCGGCGAACGCAGCTTGGTCCACCCGAAAGCCCGGTACAAGCAGCGCCTCCGCTCGCTGTGCGTCCTGGTCCTGAACGGCTCTAAGGAAGCTCCCCAGCGCCTCAGTCGGAGCGGATTGATCGGTGCCGCACACAGCGCCACTTGGCAAGGGCTCCGACGACGGAACCTTGCCGCTGCACCCGCCTAACAGGGCGGCGACCACACATCCAAGGGTCACGAGCCTTCTCAGTGCGCCGCGCGAATCGCGTCGCCAACTCTCACCGGCCATGGCTAGATTTTGTGGGCGTAGAACTTCGCGTTGGAATGGCTCTTGATAACGTCCGCCAGCGACTTGTTCAGGGTGTTGTTGGTGTGGAAGCTGACGTAGATGTGTAAGCCAGACTTCTTGGTGACAATCATCGAATGACCAATTTCGGTCTTACCCGAGTACTTGATCTGAATCACGTCTCCGGGCACAACGCTCGACACACTAGTCAGTACGCCAGCTCGCTTGGATTCATTTCGAGCGAATCGGAACCAGTTTTCAGCACCGGACCATGTGTAGCTCTGGTTGACTGAGTTGTACCACCAATTCTCGTCGGCCCGGTACCATCCCAAGTCGTCTTTCCAGCCGCCAGCCCTCATGGCTTGCGACACGAAATTCGTGCAGTCACCATAGACCCACTTCCGATAGCTGGAGTTGTAGCTGGTGGCCCATTTTACGGCGTATTCAACGACTTTCTTCTTGTTGGCGACGGTAAGGCCGGCATTGACGACAGAGGAGGACCCTGGCTCCGCCCGGAAAACCGCAGGACCCACGTACGCTTGTTCGGCGCTGAGTATCGACACTGTTTCGACACCGAGGTCCACAGGTACACCATCCTCTGAACCGGGTCGACTTGGATCCACCGGATAGGCGCCGCTGTCACCCCTTGCGGCTTCCGCGTAGGCCTCCGGGTCCAGCACAACGAACGATTCGAATTCACCTCCCGGCGATACCATGGCGAGAGTGTCGATAATCTCTGTGCTGACGACTCCTGTTTCGTAGGTCTCATTGACAACAGTTTCGGACAGGACCGCCAGTTCGCCGGTCCTGGTGTCAGTGGTAGCGGTGATCTCGCCGGGCGTGACCTCTACTGATGCGACTTCATCGTCTGCGATGCCAAACGACTCCAAAGACGACGCGGCGCGTTGGGCCATCTGCAACTCTTCCGTCAAGTCCTCGATCTGCGCGGCAGCGGCCTCGGACAAGAGAATCTCGTCCTCAATGATCTCGGTCACATTGGTCGGCTCCTCGCCGAGATCCACCGACTCGACGAGTTCCGTTACATCGTCGGTGGACGCGACGGCAGTTGGCGCGACTGATGCAGCGTAAGCCGCGCCTAGAACAGCGGCTACCTCGGTGGATAGATCGTTTTCCTGGCTGGCGCTCAGGTTAGCTGGCACAAAGCGCGGAGCGCCTGCGGCTTGAGCCCCAGATGCTCCAACTCTTAACGCCCCGCCACCGATCGCCAGGAGAGCCAAAACCAACATAGAGCAACATATCGACGCAAGCCTTTTCCTCTTCATGGGGCTAACATTCCTTTCAGGACAGTGTGAAGGAGCTGGCGACGACCCGCTACTTCGGGGCGGGCCCGGCAGGCCAGCAGCCCCGATTCCCGAGGCCACTAATAAGGTAACGGGGGGGGGGGGGGCATGTCAATGTTTCTTGGCTCGCGGCGGCCAATTGTTATCAAATTGTGACCTCAGTCCCCTCGCCGCCGGTCCTACCGGTCTCCGGCTTGCCAGCCCAGCAACACGGCCTCAGCAACGCCCAAGGAATCACCGCTATGCGTCCGCCACCCTGGTAGGCACGGTCTCAGGTGGTCAGCGCTGCGGCATTGGCCGGCCTGTCCCCGGGGCGCTCCCGGAGCCATGTCGGGTGCCGGACGTCACGTGCGCTGACCTGTCTAGTCTCACCACATTCACGTTCTCGTACACGGTCAGGCCCTCGACCAAGTTGTAGAGCTGGAACACGAACCCCACCTCGCTCTTACGAAACGCAGTCAGCTCCCGTCTGGACAAGGCCGACACATC
>JAIRXP010000083.1 GCA_031268215.1 Bifidobacteriaceae bacterium
ATACAACCGAGCGAACCGGAACCGGCGCCGACTAGCGTGTCAGCCGCGCCGCACCACGCGGACATTATTACGTGAGGCAAGCACACCCGTTCCCGGACCTTTTACGTGAGGCTAGTCGTTTCCCGGCGGTGCCCGGTGCATTCCCCTAAGCTTGGCTCATGCCCCGTCGGATACATGTCTTCCTGGCCGAACGTTTTCCCGTGTTGCCGGGTGTGAGCGTGGCCGCGATTCTATTTGGCGAGATCTATTTTCTGGTGCTACTAACGAACCGTACAGCGGTTGGGCCCGTGCGGTTGGGCGGTGAAGAAGCGGTTGGGGCTTACACGTTGCTCGCATTCTTGCTGACCCTGCGGATAGCCGATGACCTGAAGGACTTTCAGACCGACAAGCGACTGTTCCCGGACCGCCCGTTGGCGGACGGGAGGGTCCGGCGCGGTGATGTGATCGTGTTGATGGCCGTGGTGGACGTGCTGGCCATCGGCTTGAACGTGGCGTTTATGAACAACCTGGGATGGTTCGCGTTCCTAGCGGTCTATGGCACGGCCATGTCCTTCTGGTTCTTCGCCAAGGCGAAGATTCAGCCGAATTTGATGCTGGCCTTGGTGACTCACAACCCGGTCCAGATAGTGATGAATCTTTACGTGATTTCCTTCGCGGCCTATAAGTATGGCATTCCGCTGATCACTTTGCCGAATGTGGCGATCGCTCTGACGCTCTATTTTCCGGGGCTGGTGTGGGAGGTGGCCCGCAAACTGCGGGCTCCGGAACAGGAGACCGATTATGTCACCTATTCAAAGCTGTTTGGGCCGGCCAAACCACTCCGGTTCATACTGGCCATCTTGGCGGTTGACTTGCTCACCACTGGTTACTTGTTGTATCAGCTTTACCCGTGGGCGGCGGTTTTGGTCTTGGTGCCGTACGTCTGGTTGGTTTGGCAGGCGCGGCGATGGCTGGCCGGGCCCACAGCCTTCACGCTAGTCAGCCGTGTCCAATGGTATGAATACGCTGCGGAAGGAACGGTCGTGGTGTTGATCGCGGCCAGTCTAGCCGGTTGGGGGCACGGATGATCGCTGCGAGGAGCACTAAGGAATGAACTGGTCAGAGGCGGTAGTCGCGCCTTACGTAACCCTCATGCCGGTCCTGGTGGCAGGGATAGGGAATATGGCCTGGGTCAAGGCGCCAGTCGCCAAGTGGCTAGCCCGGCCAATCGACGGCGGCCACGAGCTGGCGGATGGCCGCCCTGTCTTGGGTCGCAACAAGACCTGGAAAGGCCTGGTCGGGATGGTGGTTCTGGGCGCCGCCCTGGCGGTGGCCTGGGGCGGGGTCTTGGCCGGTTCGCCCGGCCTGGCCAGTCAGAACCGTTTCTATGACAGTTTCGCGAATCACCCGGCCGTCAACCTGGCACTGGGCGCCGCGATGGGCCTGGTCTATGCCATCTTTGAGCTGCCGAATTCATTCATCAAGCGCCGCCTGGGGGTCACCCCCGGGCATTCGGCCCCCGGTCCGGCGCGGTTGGTGCTGATAGTGCTGGACCAGGCTGATTCGGTGATTGGTCTGGTTCTGCTGGCGGTGATCGTGACGCCGTTACCGTGGTCAGTTGGCCTAGTCTGGATTGTCGTCGGTTCCGCCACGCACTTGGCGCTGAATGTCCTACTGTATTTGGCCCATCTCCGGCGTTCGCCGGTCTGACTCCATCCGTGTAAGGAGCACTTGTGAATACCCAGCTTGACCTGCTGCCGTTAGGGCCGGGCCTGGATCCGGGCAGAGTTGGCGCTAAAGCCGCCGCTGTGGGAGTCCTGGCTCGGCTGGACGTTGGCACCCCGCCGGGATGGGTGCTTCCGGCGGAGGTCATGGCCGCTAGCGATCTGGAGGCGGGTTACCTGCCGGCGGAGACTTTGGCTCAGCTAAGGGCCGCAGTGAACAGCTTCGCAGAGGCCGCCGATGCCGCCGTCGCGCTTCCAGCTCAAGGTTCCGCCGGCGGGAAGGCGGCCACCGCAGGCCCAAGCCAGCCAGTCCTTTGGGCGGTGCGGTCCTCCAGCTTGCAGGAGGATTCGGCGGAGCATTCATTCGCGGGCCAGTTCACTACCCGCCTGAATGTAACCGCAGAAGAGATAGAACAGGCCGTCATGGACTGTTACGCCTCTGGCCGGTCCAAAGAGGTTCGGGCTTACCGCGCTCAGGCGAATCTTCCGGGTGGCGGAGCCATGGCCGTGATCGTTCAGGCCATGGTCCCGGCGACCGCCGCGGGAGTGGTTTTCACGTCTGATCCGGTGACGGGATTGGACACGCAGGCGGTCGCGGAATTCGCTTCTGGTCTGGGGGAAGATCTGGTCCAAGGACGGGTCGAGGCTTTCCGTTACCGCTATGACTGGCTGGATCAGGAACTGTGCGAAGAACCCAGCGCCCAGGCCGGTGAGCCGCCGGTGCGGCCCGAACAGCTCGATCAGCTTTGGCCCGCCATCTGGCGAGCCCAGGAGTATTGGGGTCAGCCGCTCGACTTGGAGGTCGCCTTCAGCGCTAATGGTGTACACCTGCTGCAAGCCCGGCCAATCACCAGTTTCGGTTACGCTGCCCTGACAGATTGGTGGTCAACGGCCGATTTCCGCGATGGCGGTGTTTCTTCGGCGGTATACCCGCCCCTGATGTGGTCTTGCTATGACTACATTTGGCGCCAGGCTTTGCCGGACTTCTTGATCGGATCGGGCATGTTGCCGCGCTGCCGGGGCGGCGGAAGCCGCCGGGCTGGTGGACTGTTCTTTGGCCGTCCTTACTGGAATCTGTCAATGGTCAAAGAGGCCATGGCCCGTGTGCCCGGATACAAAGAAAGCGAGTTCGATTCCGAGTACGGCATCGCTGGCACTTATGACGGCCAAGGGCACGTCACTCGATTGACTTTGGCCAGCATCTGGACGCTGGCCAGGGTCGGGGTGACGGAAACTATTTGGCTGAGCCGCCGCCGTCGTCAGGCCGAGTCACTCAAGCGTGACCTCTTGGAGACGTACCAACTACGGGAGGTGGAGCTTGAAGAGTGCGGGGATGACGGCATCGGGCAAGTGTTCCGTCAGATCACCGAACATGATTACCAGCGTTCCGAATCCACCTACTTTTCGCAGATCTTTCTCAATACGGTCCATCAGTCGCTGTTCAAATCGGCCTTACTGAAACACACCGATACTGGGGGTTACCTGGCGCTGATAGGCGGGCTGGGGGAAGTGTCGCACTTGGCGCCGTTCGCTCGGCTGTGGGAACTGAGCCGGGTCATCCGCGCGGACCAAGCTGAGGCGCGGTGGTGGGCCGAGACTCCGCCCGGGGCCATCGAGGAGGCCCTGGCATCCGGGAGCGCCGGACACCATTTGCCGGAGCTGGCTGAGTTCCTGAGGGAGTTCGGGTTTCATTCGGAGCGGGAGTTGGACTTGCTGACGCCTTCTTGGGCGGAGGCGCCGTCGGTGGTGATAGCCCAACTGGTGGCCACGGCCCAGCTACCAGATGAGTGCTCCCCAGCGGTTGACGCGGAACGGGCGGCGGCCGCGGCTGAGGAGGTCCAGGCTGGTTTGGCGAAACGTTTGTCAGCTTGGCGTCATAAACGGCTGGCGGGCAAGATTGCTGGGATGCGTTCGCTTCTGTGGTGGCGCGAGGAGTTCCGTGATGTTTCGACCCGCTACTACCACTTGATCAGGCGCGCGGCGCTGCTGTTGGCCGATTTCTATGCCCGCGAGGGTGTACTGGAGAAGGCCGAAGACATCTGGTTCACCACTTTGGACGAGCTTTGGTCATTCCAGGATGGGGCCTTGACAGGTCCGGAACTGCGCCGCGCTATAGCCCGCCACCGCAGATATTACATGGGCTTTCGCAACTATCTGTCGGATGATGAGATTGGTGCTGGTCTAGCGTTGGCGCCCGCCCCCAGGTCAGGAGCCGGCGCTGGTGGCGAGGAAGGAATTCTGAGCGGCTATGGCTGCCAGCCGCGGCGTGTGACCGGACGAGCGCGGGTGGTCGGATCGGTCGCGCAGATCGGGCGGCTGGAACCGGGGGACATTCTGGTTACTCGGTTCACGGACACCGGCTGGACTCCAGCCTTCGCTCGGTTGGGCGGAGTCGTGACCGAATATGGCGGAGTGCTCTGCCATGCCGCCATTGTCTCGCGCGAATTTTCCATACCTTGCGTGGTCGGCGTGCGTGGGGCCACCACCTCAATTCCTGATGGGGCTCTGATCGAGGTGGACGGTGCTGCCGGCAGTGTCAGCATTATTGCCCGCCAAGGAAATGGGGGCAGGTCGAAGAACACGCACCGGCCGCATTGATGGCGGTCGGTGCGAAGCCGTGATCAGAGAGAATACGGAAGGCGAACAGAGACCCGAGCCATGAACACCCTCCGCGCCGCACTATCGTAAGGACAACTATGACTTCCCCACACCCCTCCATGCTCCGGGTGGCGCTGGCCCTCGCGAACCTGATCACTTACCTGGGCGCCGGGTTGGGCGCCGGCGCGATCCTCTTGGCCCTACACGGCGAACCGCTCCTGGCGTTGGCGCTGGCCACGTTGGTGGGTCTGGCTGACTTGGCCGATGGCGCCTGGGCACGCCGCTTCAAGCGCGACCAATATGGCCTGGCCTTTGGCGCCGCACTCGATTCGTTGGCGGACATGATTGGTTTTGTGGCGCTGCCGGTCGTGATCACCGTGGCGGCTGGGACGCCCTGGTGGCTGGCATTGCCCGTGTCGCTAATCTACGTCTGGGCTGGGTTGACCCGTTTGGCAGCCTACGATGCCGCCGATAGGACTTCCGTACCGACGGCCGCACCGGTGACGCACTACCGGGGGCTCCCGGTCACGTTCGCTGGGCTGGTCTTGCCATTGGTTGGGCTGATAGGAGCCGTGGCGCCAGGTCCAGTGTGGGTTTGGTGTTGCGGAGCGCTGGTGGCGTTGGCGGCCGGATTCGTCGCCGGATTCCGGTTGCCCAAGCTGGCGCCAAAGACTTATCCGCTGTTCGGATTGCTGGCGCTGGCATTGATCGCCGGTCTGGTCATAGTGAGGGGTTGAAGATGCACGCTGAAGTAGTGGACCGCGCGACCAAGCGGGTGAGTGTCGAGGAGCCGCCCGCGGCGACCGCACTCCGTTTCGCTTACCGGACGCCGGCTGGCCGGGTGATCACCAACGGACTGATCAACCGGCGGTGGCTGTCCAAGCTGGTGGCCCTGCCCCAGCGGACGGTCTGGTCCGCCCGGAAGATTCCGTCTTTTGTCCAACGGTATGGGATTGACCTGGATGAATATCCGAGCCAAGAGTGGAGCAGCTTCGCGAGCTTCTTCGCCCGGCCCATTCCGGAGGAAAAACGGCCAATCGCGCCGGGCGCGGATGGGCTGATCGCCCCGGCGGATTCCAAGATCAGGGTGGTCCGTATCGCGGGGCCAGCGGCCGGCGCCGCCCAGATAACTGTCAAGGGGGCTGAATACTCGCTGGCCGCATTGACCGGGTCGCATCCTTGGTGTGAGCGACTGGCAGGTGGCTGGGCCGTGATAGCTCGTCTGACCGTGGACGATTGCCACCGCTATTGCCACATTGACAACGGGCGGCTGCTGGGCCGAGCGGAACTGCCCGGCCGGCTTGACACGGTGGGGCCGGCGGCTGGCCCGCGTCCGGTGCTGGTCCACAACCACCGGCTGGTCAGTGTCATGGCAGGCGAGCGGCTGGGCCGCTACTTTCAGATCGAAGTGGGTGCGCTGACCGTTGGTCGGATAGTGGATCCGGGCCAAGAGCACTTCACCAAGGGCCAAGAAAAAGGACGTTTTGAACTGGGAGGTTCAACTATCGTGTTGCTGTTTCCCCCCGGCGCCATTGAACCGGCGGCGGACATCGCGGAAGCGTCCGCCGCCGGGCGGGAGGTGCGGGTACGCCTTGGTGAAGCGATTGGGAGGATCCTCCGGCCGGGCCCGGGCCCGGCCATCAAGGTGATACGGACTGGCGCTAGGCAATCCGTTGCTGGACAATCCGGCGCCGGACAAGTCACTGCTGGGCAAGCGGCCGGACAAGCGGCTGGACAAGTTGCTGCCGGGAGCCCGGCGGACCACATGATTGGTGCCAAGGCTATCCGCCTGAACCAAATGGCGGCCGCTGGCCTGCCGGTGCCTCCCGGGCTGGTGGTACCACCGCCGCCACTGGGCTCGGACGATGACACCACCAGCCAAGACAAATGGGAACTGTCTAAGGAAGAGACCCAAGCCATCGCCGCATGGGCCAAGCCATGGCCAGGCGAAACACGCTTCGCCGTGCGGTCTTCCGGCCTGAGTGAGGACGGGTCTGAACGCTCTTACGCCGGGCGCTATCTGACCGTGTTGAACGTGGAGCGCGACCGGTTGCCGGCAGCCGCCGCCCAGGTGCGAGCTTCCGGCGCCGATCCCTCATTGCTTGAATACGCCGCCCAGGCGGCTACTCCTCCTACGGCCTTGACGCCTACGGCCTTGACGCCGGCGGTCTTGATACAGCCGATGGTGGAGGCGGCGGCATCGGGCGTGGTTTTCACCGCCAACCCAACCGGTCCCGCCAACGAAACGGTGATCGTGGTGGGGCACGGCGCGGGCGCTGCCAGCGACGAGGGCGCCGGACCGGTGGCGACCTACTGGCTGAACGGCCAGATGGGCAGCGCCGAGGTCCAGCCGGGAGCCCCAACTCTGGACGCTCAGGCGCGCGGGCGCCTGGTGGAACTGGCCGGGCGGGCCGGGGCGGTACTGCCGTCCGGGGACGGCCTTACGGGCCGGCGCGGTGCGGATGTCGAATTCGCCATTGACGCCCAGGGCCGCATAACGCTGTTGCAGGTCCGACCGGTCACCGGGCAGGCGACCGGGGCTCCCTGCGTGCTGGACAACTCGAATATTGTTGAAAGCTATCCGGGTGTGACCACGCCCATGACGGCATCCTTCGCTCAGCACGTCTATTACTTGGTATTCCGGTCGCTGGCCCGGCGGCTGTCCTCACCGGTTCAGGCAGCCCAGCGTGAGCGGGCGCTGGCCGCGATGGTCGCCTGGTGGGGGGGAAGGATGTACTACCAAATATCGAACTGGTACGCGCTGCTGCGGCTCCTTCCCTTTGAGAAACGCCTGATTGGCGTGTGGCAAGACATGTTGGGTGTGGCGAACCGGCAGGTCACCGGGCCGCCCAACCCGCTGCCGTGGCCCAAGCGTGTGGTGGTGTGGGCAAAGTCGGCGCTGGCCATGGCGCGAGCGCCGCGTGATGTTGAGGCGCTGCACCGCTATTTTCAGGCCGTTGAGGCCGGATTCCGGCGTCGTTTGGCGGTAGAGCCGGACCGGGCTGGGCTGGGCCGGGTCTTCCGATGGTTGAGTGATGAATTGGCTTCCCGGTGGGACGTGACGCTCATCAACGACGGCTACGCCTTTGGGTTCACGGGGGCTTTGACGGCTTTGGCGCGGGCCTGTGGCGTGAGCGAGCCAGAGCGGGTGGCCAGCGAATTGATCTCTGACGGACGGCCGTTGGTGAGCTTGGAGCCGTTAGCCGCGCTTCAACAGTTGGCTAGCCGTGCGGCCCAGGACCCGGTCTTGGCTGAACGTCTGGCGCAGTTGTCTACCACTGAATCGACCGCGGCATGGTTGGCGGCGCCAGGCCCGGACGCCGCCTTCGCCGCCGGGGTGAACGCGTTCATTGACCGCTACGGCGACCGTGGCGTTGGCGAGTTGAAGCTTGAGACCGCCACGTTTCGGTCTGACCCGCTGACCTTGGTGCGAGCATTGCTGGCACAGACAGGCGGGTGGGCACAGACAGGCGGGCGGAAGGCGAACGGCTGGGAAGCTACCCCAGATGGGAGCACGGTTCGCGAATCCGCCTGTCCGGCCGGGTTGGCTAGCTTGCCCTGGGCGGCGCGGCCGCTGGCGGCCTGGCTGGCTGGCCGAGCACGCCGTGGAGTTGAGTGCCGTGAACTGAGCCGATTGGATCGCTCACGGCTTTTCGGCATGGTCCGGAGCCTGGTTCTGGCGGCCGGTGCGGACTTGGTGGCGTCCGGGGACCTGGCCATCTTGGATGACGTTTTCTACTTGACCCTGGAGGAAGTGTTCGCGCCGGCCCCGAAGGGTTTAGCGGGTTTGGTCGAGTCTCGTCGGATGGAATTGGAGCGGGTGGCCGGATTGCCGGCCTATCCAAGGGTCGAGTTCGCCGGCCCGGTCATTCCGCGTTCGCCCAGCGGGCGCAGGCTCGAGGACTTTGGCTCCGAGGGGTCCGGGGGCGCTGAGGGGTCCGGGGAAGCCGTTGGGTCGAGTGGTGGGGTTGGTGGCGGCGGTGGGGCCGCACGCGGGCCTGGCCGTCTAGACCAGCGTTCGGGTCAGGGCTGCGGCGGTGGCCGGGCCACCGGCAGGGTGATGGTGGTGCGCGGATCGGTGACAGCAGCCCAGGCGTCCGGGCGGATCCTGGTGACGGAAGTGACTGATCCGGGTTGGGTCTTCACGCTGGCGGCGGCCGCTGGTGTGGTCTCGCAGAAGGGGTCGTTGCTTTCGCACAGCGCCATTGTGGCGCGGGAACTGGGTGTGCCCTTCGTCGCCGCTCTGGCGGGCGCCACGGATTGGCTGCGGGATGGGGACTTGGTAGCGGTTGATGGGCAGAGCGGCCTGGTGCGGCGCTTGGAAAAGAGCGAGGTCCGCTCGGGCCCCAGGGGGAATCATGAACGCCGCCATCACCGTTGACGGTGTGACGCCAAATAGCCCGGAAGCAGCGGAATGGCTGGGGCTCTTGGCGCGGCGCTATCCCGACTGGCGTTGGCGGGGCGGTTCGCCCCGGGATGAGGCGGATCTGCTGGAGGGACGGCATTTTCTGAGTCCCGGACTTGAGTTCGTGCCGCTGCTGGCGAGGCGGGGGACCGAAGCGGTTGGCCGCTGCGCGGTAACGTTCTACCGATCCGGGCCGGCCGCCTACTTGGGGTTCTTTGAATGCCTCGATCTGAGCGCGGCGCCGGCTCTGTTTGACTCCGCCAAGGAGATGGCGACCCGCCGCGGGGCCACCGAACTGATCGGTCCGGTAGATGCTTCCTTCTGGCTGGGATACCGAATGAAGCTCGACCATTTTGATGCGCGGCCCTACTTTGGTGAACCTTACAACCGGCCCGAATACCCAGACCTGTGGTCCGAGGCGGGCTTCTCGATCACCGACCGTTACAGTTCGACCTTCTATCCTTGGGTGCCGCCGGCCGTGATGAGGGAAGCGGGCTGGGATCCCGACGGCGCCCAGCGGCGGTCCAGCGAACTGGGCGTGGAGTTGCGCCCCTTGCGACCACGCGAATTCGATTGGGCGGCCGGCCAGATCTTCGAACTGGTGATGGCCCTTTACGCCGGCCTACCGGCCTTCCGGCCACTGCCCAAGGAAAGCTTCCTGCGGCTGTTTGGTGCCCTCAAGCATGTGCTGGATTACCAGGCCACCACCGTTGGCGTAGCTGGAGGGCGGATCGTGGGGTTCGCGACTTACGCACCGGACTATGGGCGGGGCCTAGACGTGACAGGCCCCGGCGCCACCTTGCGGGCGGCGTTGACGCTCGCCCGGTACCGGTTACGGTCGCAGCGGTATGTCTGCCACTACATGGGTGTGGAACGGAAGTACCACGGACTGGGGCCTTTGCTGGTGACATGCGGCACCGCCGCACTTGGGCGCCGGGGCGCCAGCGGGATTGGTTCGCTGATACACGAATCGGTTCCCACCTCCAGCTACTTCGCCGGCGCCATCACGGAATCCCACAATTACGCCCTGTGGTCGGCCCGCTTGTGAACTGGTGAACTCACGCTGACGCGGCGTATTTTTCGAGGCCGGCCGGGCGGCATCGGGCAACGAGAAGGCGTCTGAGCGCGGCCGTGGTTGCTGACTCAAGCACGGCCCATTCCGCATTGTGGACCGCTATGTAGTGTCATTTTCAGATTGAACCACAATATGTAGTAGTGTAACGGTATTGCTGGTCGCCTGAAGAGGCGGCGGGGGAGTGCTTGAGGGCCGCATCCGGCGGCCCGGCGGTAGCTCGCTCGCACGGGAACCCGGTGTGAATCCGAGACTGCCCCGCAGCGGTAAGTGGGAACGACGGCCGCACAAGGCACTGGATCCAAAAGGCCGGAAGGTCAGGGCCCGGGAAGCAGCGGCCAGGTAGGAGCCGGGGTTACCACCCCGAACGCCCACGAGTCCGAAGACCTGCCAGCACGCATGGGCACCGGCCCGTGCGCCAGACTTTCGGAGGGGAAGCACCATGACCGTTACCGTCTATTCCAAGCCCGCCTGCCCGCAGTGCTCCGCCACCCGGCGGGCGCTTGACAAAGCCCAAGTGGCGTATGAGGAAATCGACCTTACCCAGGACCCGGACGCATTGGCCGCAGTGATCGCCTTGGGCCACCAGCAGGCACCGGTCGTGATGGCCGGCGCTGACCACTGGTCGGGGTTCCAGCCGGACCGGATCGCGGCGCTCGCTGCTTTGGTTGACACCGGCGCTCTTGACGCGGCCGATGCCGCCCGGTTGCGTTCCGCACGCCAGGCGGCCCGCAGCACCACTTTGAACACCGCACCGACGATGACGTGTTGGCCGCCGTCCGTGAACGCGTCTGCCGGCGGGATTAGCCGCGGAGTTGGTCTATGAGATTGGCCCAATTGGACTTGGTGGCTTTCTCATACTGATCAGTGCAGGCATCTTGGCCTTCGATTGTCTGGGTCTGTCCCAGGCATTGTTGATACTCCCATCTTTCGCCCCAGGTGAGCAACAACGGGATCGAGTAGAGGGTAAACATGGCGAGCAGGGCCAGGCCCATGCTTAGGTAGACCACCACTCCTCTGGCCAGTGGTGTGCGGTGGGCCAGTGCGATCCCTTTGATCGCTAGCGCCGCTGATCCAGCCAGGGCTACCAAGCCAAGTACCGGCCAAGGCAACGGCAGTGTCAGGCCAATCATGGCTACCAGGGCGCCCAGGCCAAATCCGAGCACCAGCCGGTTGACCCGTGTTAGCTGTTGGCGTTGGTCTGGTGTCAGGGCCTCCATCTGGCGCTGGAGTTCGGCTTTGCGTGATGCACGGTCTTGGGCTGCGGGCTGGTGCTCCGCTGGCAGATGGACCTCCGGAGCATGGGGCAACTCGGAGGCACCGGGCACCTCGGGAGCGTGCGGCGACTCCGGCGGCCTCCCGCCGGAGAGGCTCTCATCTGGTGGCTGGTCAGAAGGTTGGTCAGAGGATTGGCTGGCCGGTTCTGGTGGCGTGTCGCGATTGGGCACCAAGCCATTGTGGCGCGCTTGAGGCGCCCTGGCTAATCGACGGGCGGTAAGGTGGCCCGGTGAGCTTTCGTGTGGTTGTCCTCGCCTCCGGCGCGGGGACCTTGGCCGGGGCCCTGATGACCGCTGCCGCCGAGGCGGATTACCCGGCGGACGTGGTGGCGCTGGGCGCTGACCGCCCGGCCAAGGCGCTTGAGGTAGCCCGCGGCCATGGGGTCGCGACCTTCACCGTCAACCCAAGCGATTTCGCTTCACGCGCTAAGTGGGATCAGGGGATGGCGGCGGCGGTGGCGGTCTTTCGGCCGGACCTGGTGGTCTCGGCCGGATTCATGCGCATTTTGGGACCGGGCTATTTGGACCGCTTTGGGGATCGCACTATCAACACTCATCCGTCCCTATTGCCCGCTTTCCCAGGTGCTCACGCCGTCAGGGATGTACTCGAAGCCGGCCTGGAGGTCACTGGCTGCACCATCCATCGCGTTGACTCCGGGGTTGATACCGGCCCGGTGCTGTCCCAACACCAGGTGGCGGTCATCCCCGGCGACACCCAAGACACCCTCCATGAACGGATCAAAGTAGCCGAACGGCGCCTGCTTACTCAGACGGTGGCCCAGTTGGCACTCGGTGAACTGGTATAGTCCTAAGGTCTACACGGAGTCCGCAAGACCCCCGTTTTCCAATTTCGTCGCCTTTGGGGCCGCGTCCGCTTGGAGTTTAAGGGTCAGCTTCGGCCCGCCGCCGTCCTGGCGGAGGGATCGCACTCCACGAACAACGAATGGTGACTCTTCCTTCATGACTATTGCCGCTGAACGCGCCGTGCCCGCCGGGCAGGCGCCCTTAACAGATCTGGCCTTGCCGCCGGATGTCCACACTTTCGCTGGCCTGGGCCTGCCTGAACGCTTCTGGCCAGTCATTGACCGGCTCGGGTTCAACGACCCGACGGCCATCCAGATCGCGGCTATACCGCCGCTGCTGGCCGGTGAGGACATTGTTGGCGTCGCCCAAACCGGGACCGGCAAGACGGCCGCCTTTGGCTTGCCACTCCTGGCCGCCGTGGACCCAGAACTCGCCAAGACTCAGGCCTTGGTTCTGGCTCCGACCCGTGAGTTGGCATTGCAGGTGGCGGATGCGATCCGCGGCTTCGCGCCGGAGGGAAAGGGCTTTGGGGTCGCGGCGGTCTATGGCGGGGCGCCGTACGGACCCCAAATGCGGGCCCTGAAAGAAGGTGTGCAGGTCGTAGTGGGCACTCCGGGCCGGATCATTGACCACATGGAGCGTGGCGCCCTGAAACTCGGCGCGGTGCGTTTCCTGGTTCTTGATGAGGCGGATGAAATGCTGCGCATGGGCTTCGCTGAAGAGGTGGACACAATTCTGTCCCAGGCCCCGGCAGAGCGCCAGACGGCTTTGTTTTCAGCGACGATGCCGCCTGGTATCCGTTCCGCAGCGGGGCGTCACTTGCGTAATCCGCGGCAAATCACGGTGGCGGCGGGCGTCCGCCCGCCGCATAGCGTTGAACAGCGTTACGCGGTGGTTCCCTTCCGGCACAAGGCCGCTGCTCTGGCTCGGATCCTGGCGACCGCCGGGGAAGGCGCCAGCATTGTGTTTGTCCGGACCCGGGCGGACGCGGAGACTGTCAGCCAGGACTTGGTGGCCCGGGGAATCAATTCGGCCGCCATTTCTGGCGATGTCGCTCAGAATGAGCGCGAGCGGATTGTGGACCGGCTGCGTTCAGGTCGCCTGGATGTGCTCGTGGCCACGGATGTGGCCGCGCGGGGTTTAGACGTGGAGCGGGTCGGGTTGGTCGTCAACTTTGATCTTCCCAAGGGCGCGGAAACCTACGTCCACCGGATTGGCCGGACCGGCCGGGCTGGACGGGACGGAATCGCGTTCACGTTTGTGACGCCTCAGGAGCGGGGGCGCCTCCGCGCCATCGAACGCGCGACCGCGGCGCCTTTGACGGAGTATCCCGTCCCGACTTCCACGCAGGTCGCTGAATACCAGTACGCCGCCTTGTTGCACCGGGTCTCGGATCGCATGGCGGGCGGGAGTTCGCCGGTCGCCTACCGGGCGATCGCCGAGGCGATTGAAGGCGGCGCGGATCCCGTCGCTTTGGCGGCGGCCTTGGCCGCTTTGGCGGTGGACAATTCCGCCGGCCACGCTGCTGGCCCTGAAGACGACCAGTTGGACGCTGCCCTGGAAGACCTGCGGCGTTCGGCGCCGCCGGCCGCCAAGCGGAACGGCCGGCAATCCCGTCGCGGTAACGATGACTCAGGTTGGGCTCCGGACCAAGGACGAAGCGCCGTGCGGAGCGCCGGGCGGGGGCCTGGTCGCAGGGCGGACCGGACAGAGGGGCGCGGCGCGCGTTCCGCGTACCAGCGGTACTGGGTTGGTGTGGGCCACGGCCACGGCGCCCGTCCGGGCGCCATAGTTGGTGCCATCACTGCTGAGAGCCCGTTGAACGGCGCTGATCTGGGAAAGATCGAGATGTTCAAGTATTTCTCGCTGGTGGAGATAGGCGGGGATGTGTCGCGGGATACGGTGCGCCGGCTGACCAACACTCGGGTGGCTGGCAGGGCCCTGCGCATCCGCCCTGATGGCGGCCGCTGACTCGACCAAGACCGAACCCAACCGGCGAAGTGTCGCACTTCTTATCGGGGAGACAGGGCAGAAATCCGCCCACTTACTGGGGAGTAAGCTGTTGGGCGGTCGGCACCGTGACTGGCGAAACCAAGTGGAGCACCACTGGGGAACGGTCTGGCCAACAGCAACACCGTTTGCCGCTCGCCTGGGTGTACGGAACCGTCCAATCAGCAGGAGGTTCCCCAATGAACACTAGTGATGCTTCTATTCCCACCATCCCCGAGGGCCTTGCCGGACAAGACGGCAGGCGACCAATCCGCCGGGCATTGGTGTCCGTGTATGACAAGACTGGTCTGGAAGAGTTGGCCAGCGCTCTGGGAGCGGCGGGCGTCCAGATTGTCTCAACCGGATCCACCGCCAAAGGGATCGCCGCCGCTGGCGTGCCCGTCACCGCGGTCGAGGATCTGACTGGTTTCCCGGAATGCCTGGAGGGACGGGTCAAGACCTTGCATCCTAAAGTCCACGCCGGCATCCTGGCGGACTCGCGTAAGCCCGCCCACGCCGAGCAACTGCGGGAATTGGGGGTAGAACCATTCGACCTGGTGGTGGTGAACTTGTATCCGTTCGCCGCGACAGTGGCCGGGGGAGCGAGCCCCGATGAATGCGTCGAACAAATCGACATTGGCGGCCCCACCATGGTTCGGGCGGCGGCCAAGAACTACCCTTCGGCCGCGATAGTGACGGATCCAGCCCGCTATCCCGAGGTGATCGTGGCATTGGCGGAGGGTGGTTTCACCTTGGGCCAGCGCCGGGACCTGGCGCGTGATGCTTTCATCCACACCGCCGACTACGACGTGGCGGTGGCGACTTGGATGACCACCGCCTTGGCGCCCAGCCAGGGTCTGCCAGTTTGGGTTGGCGCCACCTACCGCCGCCTTGAGCCGCTTCGCTATGGCGAGAACCCGCATCAGGCGGCGGCCGTGTTCGCTGAGGTTTCCGGGGGTTCAGGAACGCATGGGTTAGCCGGTGCGGAGCTGTTGGGCGGCAAGGCAATGAGTTTCAACAACTACGGGGACGCCGATGCCGCTCGTCGGGCCGCGTTTGACTATTCCGAACCGGCGGTGGCGATTATCAAGCACGCCAATCCGTGCGGGATCGCCGTAGGCGGGGACATCGCCGAGGCCCATCGCAAGGCCCACGCTTGTGACCCGTTGAGCGCCTTTGGCGGCGTGATCGCGGCCAACCGGCCCGTGACCTTGACCATGGCGGAACAGGTGGTGCCCATTTTCACTGAAGTGATCGTCGCGCCGGATTACGAACCGGCGGCGCTGGAACTGCTGCGGAGCAAGAAGAATCTGCGGATTCTGCGTCTGGCTGCAGGCGCCCTGGCGTCAACCGAATCCAAGCCAGTCTCCGGGGGCCTGCTGGTCCAGGAGCGTGATGCCTTCCAGGCGCCGGGGGATGACCCGGCCAACTGGCGGCTGGCGGCGGGAGAGGCCGCGGATCCCGCTACTTTGGCTGATTTGGACTTCGCTTGGAAGGCCTGCCGGGCAGTCAAATCGAACGCCATTCTGCTAGCCAAGGATGGCGCCTCGGTGGGCGTTGGCATGGGCCAGGTCAACCGCGTCGATTCGGCGGGGCTGGCTGTCACCCGGGCTGGGGATGAGCGGGCGCTGGGATCGGTGGCGGCCTCGGATGCCTTCTTCCCCTTCCCCGACGGGCTTGAAGTGCTAATTGAGGCCGGCGTGAACGCGGTCGTGGAGCCGGGCGGCTCAATCCGTGATGAGGAGGTCATCAAGGCGGCCGAGGACGCTGGCCTGACTCTATATTTCACAGGTTCGCGGCACTTCTTCCACTGACCGGGCCAGCCCGCGTGCGGGGCTGCGCGGGCGAGGACGTTGGTCCGGATATGCTTAGGGGCGGCATAGATGCCCCGCACTCAAACATCTGACCAGAAAGAAGCAATCGTTATGGCACGAAGCGGCAAAGCTACTGTGATCGGCGCCGGATTCTACGGCTCCACTACCGCTCAGCGAATGGCTGAGTATGACATCTTCGACGAGGTTGTCCTGACGGACATCCGGGACGGCTGGTCTGAGGGCCTGGCCCTGGACCTGAACTCCTCGCGGCCCGTTGAGGGCTTTGAGACCCGGGTGATTGGCAAGACCACCACGGCTGATGGCCAAGGCTATGAGGTGATCGAAGACTCAGAGGTCGTGGTGGTGACCGCGGGAGTGCCGCGCAAGCCCGGAATGAGCCGCATGGACTTGCTCGGCGTCAACGCTGGGATTGTCCGCGGAGTGGCGGAGAACATCGCCAGGTACGCACCTAACGCCGTGATCATCGTGGTGTCCAATCCGCTCGATGAGATGACCACGCTGACCCAGATCGCCTCCGGCTTCCCGCATCACCGGGTGATGGGCCAGGCCGGTGTCCTTGACACCGCTCGTTTCACCTACTTCGTGGCGGACAAGCTGGGCTTGCCAGTGGGCGCGGTCAAGACTCTGACGCTGGGGTCGCACGGCGACACCATGGTGCCGGTCGCTTCAGCCTGCACTGTCAACATCAATGGCCAGGTCAAACTGTTGGCGGAGGTCCTGCCGCAGGCGGACATCGACGCACTGGTGACCCGCGTCCGGGGCGGCGGAGCTGAAGTGGTGGCGCTGCTCAAGACCGGATCGGCCTACTACGCCCCATCCGCCGCCGCCGCCCGGATGGCCCGCGCTGTCGCCACCGACTCGGGCGAAGTGGTCCCCGTGTGCGCTTGGCTGACCGGTCAGTACGGCATCTCAGATGTCTACTTGGGGGTCGAGGCGACGCTGGGCAAGGCAGGAGTTAAGGAAATCGTCGAGCGCCAGATCTCAGACTCTGAGCTGACTCAGCTTCAGGAGGCCGGCGCGGCGGTCAAGTCAAAGGCCGCTGACGTAGCCAACATGTGATAGGGCCGGGAGCGGGGTGGCCGCCGGCCACCCCGCCAGGAACGCACCCAGAACGTGTCGGGGGCCGTTCTGGGCGCGAAACCGGACGAATGAGCGCGGCTGGGGCGGACGGCATCGGGCGCGTTCAGAACCCTCTCCACGTCGAGTAAAATTGATTCTTAGACTACGTCCACAGCTCAGAACCAAGACTGGAACGAGAGAAGAAGAATGACGAGAATCAAAGTTGCGGCTCCGGTGGTCGAACTCGACGGCGACGAGATGACAAGGATCATCTGGCACTTCATTAAGGAGCGCTTGATCCTGCCTTATTTGGACATTGACCTGAAGTACTACGACCTGTCGATGGAGAACCGCGACGCGACCGATGACCAAGTGACCATCGATTCGGCGCACGCGATCAAGGAGCATGGTGTGGGCGTCAAGTGCGCCACCATCACCCCAGATGAGGCTCGCGTGCAAGAGTTCGGCCTGAAGAAGATGTGGAAATCGCCCAACGGGACTATCCGCAACATCTTGGGAGGCGTGGTCTTCCGCGAGCCGATCATCATTTCCAACGTGCCGCGCCTGGTGCCCGGCTGGACCAAGCCCATCGTGATTGGTCGCCATGCCTTTGGCGATCAGTACAAGGCCACCGATTTCCGGACGGATCGGCCCGGCCAGGTGATACTGTCATTCATTCCGGATGATGGCTCACGCCCAACCGAACTCGAAGTGGTGCGTCTCCCCGAGGACGGCGGCGTGATCATGGGACAGTACAACTTCACTGATTCCATCAGGGACTTCGCACGGGCTTGCTTCGCGTACGGGCTCCAGCGCCACTACCCGGTGTACCTGTCCACCAAGAACACCATCTTGAAGAAGTACGATGGCGCGTTCAAGGACATTTTCGCGGCCATTTACGAAGACGAATATCGGGAGTCTTTCGACGCGGCGGGATTGACCTATGAGCACCGGTTGATTGACGACATGGTGGCCTCGGCTCTCAAATGGGAGGGCGGTTATCTGTGGGCCTGCAAGAACTATGACGGTGACGTCCAGTCCGACACGGTGGCCCAAGGGTTTGGTTCCTTGGGGCTGATGACCTCGGTGCTCATGACGCCGGACGGCAAGACGGTTGAGGCGGAGGCCGCCCATGGAACCGTCACGCGGCACTACCGGATGCATCAGCAGGGCAAGCCGACCTCGACCAACCCGATCGCTTCGATCTACGCCTGGACTGGCGGTCTGAAACACCGTGGCAAGCTCGATTCCACGCCGGAGGTCACTGGGTTCGCTGAGGCCTTGGAGGACACTGTCATCCGGACGGTAGAAAGCGGCCATATGACGAAGGATCTGGCTTTGCTGGTTGGGCCGGAGGAGCCGTGGCTAACCACGGAGGACTTCCTCGCCGCACTTGACGAAGGGCTGAAGGCGCGCCTAACTCACTGAGTCCACTAGCCCGGCCGATAGTTGAAGCCAGTGCCCGCAAACGGTGAAACCTGGCGGCCGGACTTCAGGTCCTAGCTGGCACGGCGGCATCGGCGCGGTTTACCTGAAAACTACCGTCCGCGACCCGTTGACCAGGATGCGGTGTTCGGCGTGCCAGCGTACGGCGCGGGCCAGTGCCCGGCGCTCCACGTCCTGGCCTAGGTGCGCTAGCGCTTCGACGCTGACCGAGTGATCGACCCGCTCGACGTCTTGCTCGATGATTGGGCCTTCGTCGAGGGACTTGGTCACGTAGTGGGCGGTTGCACCGATCAGTTTGACGCCCCGGGCGTGGGCCTGGGCGTAGGGGCGAGCGCCCTTGAAGGAAGGCAGGAAGGAATGGTGGATGTTAATCGCCTTCCCCTCCAGGAAAGAACACAGATTGTCGCTCAGGATCTGCATGTAACGGGCGAGCACCACCAACTCCACGTCCAGCTCTGTGATCAGGTGCTTAAGCTGGGCTTCGGCCTGCGGCTTGGTTTCTTTGGCGACGGGTATGTGGTAGAAGGGAACGCCATAGAATTCGGCTTCCGGCCGTAGGTCTGGGTGGTTAGAGACCACCGCCACAATCTCAATTGGCAAGCGTTCTTGCCCGCGGCGATAGAGCAAATCGATCAAACAGTGCGCGGTCTTGGAGACCATCACAATGGTCCGCAGGGGCCGTCCCACGGTGTCCAGTTGCCAATCCATCCCGAAGCGTCCGGCGATTGGCCTGATAAGGGCTTCGAGGGCCTCGTGGTTGGTGTCGGCCTGGATCTGGACCCGCATGAAGAAGCGGCCTGATTCCGGATCGCCGTACTGCTGTGATTCGGTGATATTCCCGCCCATGGCGGCCAGAGCCCCAGAAACGGCATGGACAATGCCGGGTCCGTCCGGGCAGGAAAGAGTCAGGACCCAATGGGCGCCCTGACGGGGTTCGGCTAGCCCTTCCGGTCCCCCGGGACCGGCCTGTTGGCTAGGCAGTTCCGGTGGCGGGGCTGGGGCGGTTCCGTCGGACGATTGGGCCCACTTTGGATCGTGGTTCTGGTCCGCCGGGGGTGTGTCAGAGGTCAGCATGGTTCCTTAGGGTACCCGGGGATCACAAACCGCAGGGGCCCAGCAGCCGGCCGGGGCGCACGACCGGGCTGGTTGTGGGAGAATTTGCTTCGTGTCTCAATCAGTCTCACCCCTTGACCAGGCCGCCCTGGACCGGGTCGCGGACCAGGCGGCGGCGGCCGCCCAAGGCGCCGCCGACTTAGAGGAACTGGCCGGCCTGCGCCGCCAATGGACCGGTGACCAAAGCGCCATAGCCCAAGCGAACAAAGCCATCAAGTCTCTGCCTGGAGCGGACAAGGCTCAGGCAGGCAAGAACATGGGGGTGGTCAAGCGGCGTGTGTTCGCGGCCTTCGACGCCCGCCGCGAGGCCCTCGAAGAGCAGGCCGCAGCGCGGCAGCTAGCCACACAAACGGTGGACGTCACATTGCCTACCGGGCGCATCCCCCGCGGCGCCCGCCATCCTCTGGAGTTGCTCCAAGACCGGATCGCGGACGTGTTTACGGCCATGGGCTGGATGATCGCCGAAGGCCCGGAACTGGAAGCTGAATGGTTCAACTTTGATGCGCTGAACTTTGGACCAGATCACCCCGCCCGCCAGATGCAGGACACCTTCTTCGTTGACCCGCCGGGGTCCGGCCTGGTCATGCGGACGCACACTAGCCCAGTCCAGGCTCGGGTGCTGCTTAGCCACGGCGTGCCCTGTTACGTGGCGGTTCCAGGCAAGGTTTTCCGGACCGATGAGCTGGACGCCACTCATACACCGGTCTTCCACCAGGTGGAGGGGCTGGCCATAGACAAGAACTTGACCATGGCGGACCTGCGCGGAACCTTGGACCGGTTGGCGGACGCCATGTTCGGGGCCGGCGTGGTCACCAGGCTGAGGCCGTCATTCTTCCCCTTCACGGAGCCAAGTGCAGAACTGGATCTGCTCTGCTTTGTCTGCCGGGCTAAGGATCCGGCTTGCCGGACCTGCGGCGGCTCCGGCTGGATCGAGTGGGGCGGCTGCGGCATGGTGGACCCGAATGTGTTGGTCGCCTGTGGTGTTGATCCAACCCAGTACCAGGGCTTCGCCTTCGGGATGGGTATCGAAAGGACTTTGATGTTCCGTGGCGGTGTCCAGGACATGCATGACATGGTTGAAGGCGACGTTCGCTTCTCTGGGAATTTTGGGGTAGAAATCTGATGCTGATTCCGTTGCCTTGGTTGGCTGAATACGTGCCCCTGCACGGCCGCGACGGTGAAGGGGTCGCCGCCGCACTGGTTTCAGTGGGGCTAGAAGAAGAGGCCGTTCACGGCTCCGGCGTGGCTGGTCCGCTAGTCGCGGGGATGGTGTTGGAGGTTACACCGGAACTGCAGAAGAACGGTAAGACCATCAACTGGTGCCAAGTGGATGTGGGGCCGGATAACGGCGGCGTAAGGGGGATTGTTTGCGGAGCCCACAACTTCGCCGCTGGGGACAAGGTGGCGGTGGCGCTCCCCGGCGCCGTCTTGCCCGGTCCGTTCCCCATCTCTAGCCGGAAGACTTACGGCCATGTCTCTGATGGCATGATCTGTTCAGCGAGTGAACTGGGCCTGGGCGGTGACCAGAGCGGGATTATTGTGCTTTCGCGGATGGACCTGAATCCGGAACCGGGCACCGATCTGATTCCGCCGTTGGGCCTCGACGAGGAAACCGTCGAAGTGAACGTCACGCCGGACCGGGGCTACTGCTTCTCGATCCGCGGCGTGGCCCGCGAATTCTCCCATGCCACCGATGCCCGGTTCACTGACCCGGCGATGATCGTCACTCCGCCGGCCACCGACGGCGGCTTTGAGATTGAACTGGAAGATTCCGCTCCTATCCATGGCGTGGCTGGCTGCGACCGCTTCGTGGCCAGGGTGGTTCGTGGTTGTGACGCCTTCGGCCCGGCGCCGGAATGGATGCGGCGGCGCCTCACCCAGGCTGGGATGCGGCCGATTTCCTTGGCTGTAGACGTCACCAACTACGTCATGCTGGAACTGGGACAGCCGCTGCATGCTTACGACTTGCACGCAGTAACTGGGCCAATAGTGGTGCGCCGCGCGCGGCTAGGTGAGCGTTTGGTCACGTTGGACGGCGCTGACCGCGTGCTGGATCCGGAAGACTTGCTCATCACTGATTCACCCGGCGGCCAGCGGGCCAGTCGGGTTCTGGGCCTGGCGGGCGTAATGGGTGGCGCGTCATCGGAGGTAGGGTCAGGGACCCGGGATCTGTTAATTGAGGCCGCCCACTTCGACCCGGTCACTGTGGCCAGAACTTCCCGGCGCCACAAGCTCAGTTCGGAGGCCGCCAAGCGGTTCGAGCGTGGAGCGGATCCGGAGTTACCGCCCAAGGCGGTGCAGCGGGTGATCGATCTGCTGATTGAATACGGCGGCGGCGCAGCGGACCTGGCGGTGACGGATTCAGGGCAGGCGGTACGCGCACCCGGCATAGCCTTCGACCCGGATTACCCGTCACGGTTGGTGGGAGTCGAATATTCCCATCAACAGATCCAGCAGATTCTGGAGGAGATTGGCTGCTTGGTCGAGCGCAACGACGCGACTGCCACAGGTCAGCCAGTCGCGCGGCAGCCGGTGGCGCCGGCGCCAGGAGCGGCGGCCGGGGCAGGCACCTGGCTGGTCACGCCGCCTAGCTGGCGTCCGGACCTGACCCGGGCTGTGGACCTGGTTGAAGAGGTAGCCCGGATCGATGGCTACGACCATATTCCGTCCCGGCTGGCTGGGTCGCCGCCGGGCGGAGGGTTGACCAAGTCGCAGCGTTCGCGCCGGTCAGTGGCGCGTTCGCTGAGTGATTTCGGGTTAACCGAAGTCTTGAGCTATCCGTTCGTGGGCGAGGCCACGTTTGACGCCTTGGGTTATGGTGCCGGTGACCCCCGCCGGCTGGCCGTGCGCTTAGCGAATCCGCTTGACGCCGCCGCGCCCGCGCTGCGCACGTCGATTCTGCAGACCTTGCTGGGCACCGCCCGCCGCAATGCCGCCCGTGGTTTGACTGACGCTAGTCTGTTCGAGCTTGGCCTGGTCACGCTCGCCCCGGCGGAACCGCGCCAGGCCGCCATTCTGGGGGTTGATTCGAAGCCATCAAATGAACAACTCGCGGCGCTTGAGGCGGCCGTACCGGCCCAGCCTCGCCATGTCGCTGGGGTTTTGATGGGCTACCGGGTGCGGCCCGGTGTTTGGGGGCCCGGCCGTCGGTCAGATTGGGCCGATGCCGTCGAAGCGGCCAAGGTAGCTGCCCGGACCGTCAACGTTCACGCGGTCGCCAGCCAGGATCAACGGGCGCCATTCCATCCTGGGCGCTGTGCCCGCTTGTCTGCCGGCCAGGTGACGCTAGGGTGGGCCGGCGAATTGCATCCGGCGGTGGTCCGCGCTTTTGGGCTGCCTGAGGCGGCGGCGGCCTTTGAGATTGACCTTGACGTGCTGACCGAGGTGGCACCGGACATGGTCGCGGCGCTGCCGGTCTCGCCCCGGCCATTGGCTAAAGAAGATTTGGCGTTCGTGGTTGACCGGTCTTTGCCAGTGGGAGAACTGGTGACGGCGGTAGGCCAGGGTGCAGGCCCGGCAGCGGAAGATGTCTTTGTCTTCGATGTCTACGAGGGCGACCAGATACCGGCGGATAAGAAGTCGGTCGCGATCGCTTTGCGGCTGCGGGCTGGTGACCATACCCTGACGCCTCAGGAAATCGCGCAGGCTAGAGCCGGGGCCATTGCCGAAGCGGCCGGCCTGGGTGCTGAGTTGCGGGCCTAGAGGCGGCTTACCGGGGATCGGCGTTCATGGCTAAGCACAAGAACCGTGGGCGCCGTGAGTCTTTCGACGGCGTACCGGCGGCGCGGGCCGGGCCGTTCAGTTTCGCCAGGGTCGAGGGTGAAAGCTCAATTGTCCGGTGGTACATGTCCCGCCACGGTGAGTCCGTCTTGGCTGAATTCCCAGGGCTGCTGGCCCGGTTGGCCAAAGGGCCAGCGGAAGTCGCCTTGATCTTCAAAGGTGACAGGGCGGTGGCCCTGCTGGCCTGGCGGCCGGATCTGGACGGGACAGTTGAGCTGCTGGCGGATCATGCCGCGCCGGCCCGTGGCACCGACCAAAGGCGCCTGGTGGACTTCATCTATGGACCGGATGGGCCCTTGGCTACTGCTGGAACCACCCTGGCCTGGGGGGTCGCGGAGGCGAAATCTCAGACCAGGCGTCTGCGTCAACTCGGCTACCGTTCCCGCACGGGTGCAGCTATTGGCACGCTGACACGATTAGAACGCCCAGTTGGGCAGCCGTCATTGGATGGTTGAGCCCAGGCGCCCTGAACTGGATCCAAGGTGTTGTCGTAGTTCAGCGAGGGGCTTGACCCGTCACCGCCGGGGCGCTGCCCGTCGCCGGGAGGGGCGGCCTGTCACCAACCGGAACCGATTCGCTTGGGCCCAGACCAGACGACGGATCCGGTCCCTTGGTAGTAATACAAGAGCCCGGTGGCGTTGTTTCGGCCAATCAGGTCGGGACGCTTGTCGCCATTCAGGTCGAACCCGCTGGCGAGGTAATAGTTGGACCAGCCGGAGCCGACTTGGCGGCGGGCCGCGAAACCGGCCTGGCCGTTACCGGCGTAGAAGTAGAGCCGTCCAGCGGCATCGATCATCAGTATGTCTTGTCGGCCGTCGCCGTTGGCGTCACCTCCGGCCGCCAGCCTGAGCTGGGGCGTCCAGCCGCTGCCAGAGCGGATCCGGCCGGGTTTGAACCCCGTGCCGGTGCCCTCGTAGGTCCAAAGGAGCCCACCCGGGTCGATCGCCAACAAGTCCGGCCAGCCATCAGACGTGATGTCGCCGACCATCGCGATGCGGTAATTGATCCAGCCGTAACCGACTTGCCGTGGCTCCGCCAGTTTGGCGCCCGGCAGTCCGCGACGCAGATAGAGCCGCCCAGCGGAATCGATCGTCATGACGTCGCCCAGCGAGTCGCGGTCCCAATCGCCGGCAGCATAGGCGGTTTGGCCTTGCAGGCCGGTGGCCAGCGAGTAGTTGGTGTCCAGGCGGTCTACCCCGGGCTGAACGAATGGATATGCCACCAGCGTGCCATTTTGATCGAGCCCCAGGACTTCACCGAGGCCGTCGCCGGTCAAGTCCGGCGAGAGCATGATGCTGGGGAAGGGGGTCTTGACTACCGTTGGCCGCCGCCCGGGATCCGGTGGCGGTGTGACTGGTGGGGGCGCTGAGCCGGTGATTGAGAAATGGGCGGATTTCAGCCCGAACGCGTTGCGGATCGTCTCGGCGCCGTTGATCACTTTAGACGTACCGTTTGACGCCTTAGCGGTGATGGCTTTGGCGCTGCCGCCCGCCGTCCTGGTGGTGATGGTGATGGATGTGACATCCGGCAGGCCAAAAATGGCCGCTACCTGTGCTTGAGTCTTGGCCACCGTCCAGGCTTTGATTGAATCCGGCACGCCCGGTTTGACGGACCATGGGTCAGCCTTGGCTACTAGATAGGGCAGCGATCCGCTCCAGATTTCGTTGGAGGCCTCGGTCGAACCACCGTTGGCGGCGGAGTAGCTGGCGGTTATGGGCGCTCCGCCGTAAAGGATCAGGCTGCCCACGGTGGCCGATGGCGCCGTCAGGTTGACGTTGGCGACCCAGCGGGCGCCCCAACCGCCGGATTCGATCTCTTTGGAGCGGCCGGCGTAGGCCTGTGAACGGGTGTCTGAGTAGACCTCGCAATCGCAGGAGGACTTGTAAGTCTGTTTGGCGGCGTAAGTGCGGCCGGCCGCAGCCTGGGCCTGGAGGGCCGCAGGTTCCCAGGATGAGGGCACTTCGCCCAAGCCGTAGATGTATTCGCGGCCCAAACCGACGGTGACAATCAAGTTGACCTGGCCGCTTACCACGGTGGCGCTCATTGAACCACGGCAGTAACCGGACGAACCGGCGCTCGCGCCATCAACGGTGACGTATCCCGAGCAGTTTGAGGCGCCGCTCCAAGTCAGGTTGATCTGTTTGGCGGTCTTGGTGGCGCCGGCCCCGCTGGCGACAACGTTGCTGCCGGAGACGGTCAAGGTCACCGCGCCGCCCTTGGCCACGGCGCTAGCCGAACTGCCCGCAGGCGTAACGGCGCCGTCTGCGCCGGCGTAACGCACCACGACCGAGGCGGCCTGCCGTAGCTGGACCCGGATGTTTCCGACGGTCTGGTTCTGGATGGACGTGCCGGGATAGTAGAAGGCGAGGATCGCGTTGGCGTTGTACCCGGCCTTGGCCATTTCCTGAGCCCCGTATTGGGACATCCCAACGGCGTGTCCCCAGCCGGCGCCGTTGAGCGTAAAGCTGGTCGTCGAGGCGGCCGCTGCCGCGTGAGGCGCGGGGCTGCCAACCAATGCGACAGCGGCCATCAGGGTAGCCCCAGTTAGCACTGCCACTAATTTGGCTCTCCGGTTATGTATAGGAGGGGAAGAATTCACGTTTGTTAGCCCCTTCGGCCGTTTGTCAATGCCACAAGCGAGTGCCGATAGGCGAACGCTATGTGTAGAGAATGATTTTACCTTGGCTCTGGCGGGATTCTATGGCCTCGTGCGCCGCTGCCGCTTCCGCGAGCGGGAATCGTCCACCAATGGAGACCTTGAGCGACCCCGTGCCGATGCCGTCAAACACGCGAGCAGCCCGTTCTTGGAGTTCTGCTGGGGTCGCGATGTAGTCGTCGAGCTTGGGCCGGGTCAGATAGAGCGAGCCGTGGGCGTTGAGTTCTTGTGGGTCGAAGGGCGGTACTTGACCTGAAGCGCCCCCGTAGAGCACAGCCATGCCGCGAGGTCGCAGGCTTGCAAGCGTAGCAGCGAAAGTATCTTTGCCGATGCCGTCATAGGCCACGTTAACGCCCAGGCCATCGGTCCGTTGGCGAACTGCCGCAGGCAAGTCTTGAGCCAAGTTGGCCAGCGCCGACAGAGTGATAATCTGGCTGGCCGCTACCCCCAGCGCTTCCACGGCACCGACCTTGGCCGGAGAACCGACTGTGGTTATTACTCTGGTGCCGGCCGCCAGGGCCATCTGAGTCGCCAACTGGCCAACACCGCCAGCGGCGGCATAGATCAGCGCGGAATCTTCTGGGCCGAGCCTATAGGTCGAGTGCGTCAGGTAATCCGCCGTCAGCCCTTGCAATGGCAAGGCGGCCGCTATCTCAAGCGAAAGTCCAGTCGGTACGGGAATTGCCTGAGCGGCATCGACCACCGCGTATTGGGCGTAAGAACCGGTGGCAGAATTGGCCCAAGCTATTCTGTCGCCAAGTCTCACGGTGGTCACGTCTGGCCCCAAGGATTCGACGGTACCGGCGCCTTCCGAACCGGGCGTGTGGGGGAAAGGAATCCGGTAGACGCCGGACCGGCGGTAGGTGTCAATGAAGTTCACTCCGGCGGCCGCGACTTTGACGACGACCTGGCCGGGGCCCGCGTTGGGCGCGCTGGCCTTGGTCAGGCGCAGGACGCCAGGTCCGCCGGGCCGGTTCACGGTGATAGCTCGCATGCCAACAGCATAGGTTGTGGGCCTGGTAGGGCGGGGTGTAGTGACCGGCCTTTTGCGAACTGTCCGTCTCACATTGTGGACGCGGGGAGTCTTGGCTGGAAACCGGAGGTAAAGTCCCAGCTAAAAGCGCCCAGTTCTTGGGGGCAGACGGGGACTCAACCGGGGAGAGACCGCAATGGCAGACAACGCCGCCGCTGGAAGCGCCAAAGGTCCAGACCGTCAACAGTGGTCTGGCCAGTACGGGTTCATAATCTCCGCCATTGGTTCCGCCGTTGGCCTGGGAAACATTTGGCGTTTCCCAGGGGTGGCGTATGAGAACGGTGGCGGGGCATTCATGATCCCCTACCTGGTGGCGCTGTTGACGGCGGGTATTCCGATCTTGTTCCTGGACTACGCGCTGGGCCACCGCTACCGGGGAAGCCCTCCGCTGGCATTCCGTCGGCTGGGCGGCAAATTGGGGCAGTGGACCGAATCGATCGGCTGGTTCCAGGTCATGATCTGCTTCTTCATCGCCATCTACTACGCCGCCATCTTGGCCTGGGCGGCGTCCTACTTCGTGTTTTCGTTCGATCAGCGCTGGGGCGATGACACTGGCACGTTCTTGATCCAGGACTACCTCCATTCTGACGGCTCCACCGGCGGATTCCTGCCGCCGGTCGCTGGCGTGCTGATACCGCTGGCCCTGATCTGGATCGCGGCGATCATTGTCATGGCGTTGGGCGTGAAGAAGGGCGTTGAAAGAGCCAACGCCATCGCCATTCCGGTGCTGGTCATCGCGTTTGGTGTCCTGGTGGTCCGCTCGCTCTTCCTGCCGGGCGCGGCGGACGGGCTGAACTCACTGTTCAGCCCGGATTTCTCGGCCCTGGGCAAGGCTGACGTGTGGGTGGCCGCCTACTCGCAGATCTTCTTCTCGCTGTCGATCGCCTTTGGCATCATGCTGACCTACGCCTCCTACCGCGAACGCCGATCCAATCTGACCAGCCCCGGATTGGTTGTGGCCTTCGCCAACTCGTCGTTCGAGATCATGGCGGGCCTGGGAGTGTTCTCAATCCTTGGCTTCATGGCCCATGAGAACGGCCAGACCATGAAGGAGCTGACTGACGCGGGAGGCATCACGGGAGTTGGCCTGTCCTTCATCACCTTTCCCAAAGTGATCTCGGAAATGCCCGGCCCGGCGGCAGCCGGCGCACTGTTCTTTGGGTCGCTGTTCTTGGCTGGCTTCACATCACTGATCTCGATCCTGCAAGTGATCTCCGGCGGTCTTCAGGACAAGTTTGGGCTCTCCGAGCCCAAAGCGGCGCTGGTCATGGGCATCCCCGTGGCCGTGATTTCCCTCGCCGCGTTCGGGACCGAGGCTGGCCTGCCGAACCTTGACGTGATCGACAAGTACGCCAACGAGGTGGGCATTGTGCTCAGCGCCATCGTCATGATGGTGGTATCCATGTGGGTCTACCGCAAGGGCGGCGAGTTCTCCTACCATTTGTCGGTTCTCTCGACCTTCAAGGCTGGCGCCGTCTGGCGCTTCCTGGTGTCAGTGGTTTGCCCAGTTGTGCTGGCGTATATCTTGGCCGCGACGGTGATCAGTTCATTCCAGAAACCCCACGGCGGCGGAGGGTACAACTGGCATCTGCTCTACGTAGCAGGCTGGGGCACGGTGGTCACTTGTGTGGTAGGAGCACTGATCCTGACACTGGTGGGCTGGAAGACTGACCCGCTCGACTTTGAGCCCTACCCGGCCTATCCGGCGCCGGCCCGGCGGGCGCCGGAGCCGCGGGTGGCTGTCGCCGCAACTGCGGTGACGGGCGCGGGGGCGGCTGGTGTGGGCGGTGCGGCCGCTACTGATGCGGTGGTCGGGTCCGGGGAAGCCGGTTCGCCGGACGGCGCTGACACACCGCGCTTAGAGGGCAACACAAAACGCGACGACACTACCCCGCCAGCCGGGGAGGTGAATTGACATGACTGCTGCTGCCGCCGTCGTGATGCTGATCATCTCGCTGCTGGTGGTTCCGGGCGGGCTGATAACCTCAACGGTTTTCCTGCTGCTTAAGCCCGAAGTGCCCGAGTATCCGCCATTGCCGGAGGGCCTGGACGGCTGATCGGCCAAACGGCCGGGAACTGGCTAATCCGCCCGCAGAGATTCGCGGCGCCAAAACGCTGGCGAGACGCTCCAAAGAGCGCCTCGCCAGCGTTCACGCTGTGCCTGGCTTGCCTGGCCCGGAACCCGGGTTCAGCGTTCCGGGCTCCGGGCTCCGGAATCTAGTAGCCGGCCTCGTGATAGCGGTCAACTACCCAGCTGGGTATGCGACCGCGCTTGGAGACCTCAATGCTATTGGAGGAGGCCCAGGCCCGGACCGCTGCTGGGTCGAACGCGACGGCCGTCCTCACGGGGCCGCCGCGCGGCCTTGAAGCGCGGCGGCCAGCCTTGGCGTATGGCTGGAGGAGCCCACGCAACTCAGCGGCGTGTTCGTCATTGAGATCGATTGTGTAGTTGATGCCGTCGAGTCCGAACTCGACAGCGGTTGTGGCGGGGCTCTTGTCGAGGTCGTCGAGCAACTCGACAACTACGCGTTGTGCCATGGAAATCAGGTGTCCTTACTTATCTGTGGTCGAAGCGGTTCAAAGAACATAATAATGCCAAATTCAAGCGAGTAGACCCATGATCTGGCCGAGGAGGATTTTTGTGACCATCGCGGCCGGATACACCAAAGCGTAACCTAGAGCCACACGCGAATCGGCGTTGGTCTTGGCGTTCGCGAAAGCCAGCACCGCTGGTTGGGTCTGGACCCCCGCCGCCATGCCGCTGAGGCGGGTTCCACCAATCTTGAAGAGGCGCCGCATCACAAAGTACATTCCGGCCCCGAGGAATGTGGTGATTACGGCGCCTAGACAGACGATCTTCAGCCACTCGCCGGAGGCGAATGCGGCAGCGATTTGCGTGCCAGCGGCAACGCCGGCTTGCGAGAGGAACATCAACAGCCCGAGTTCGGAAATCGCTTGTGAAGAAGATGTGGGCATGGTCGTGACAAACGGTCCAATCCGCCCCAGCCGACCGAAGACCAAACCAATCAGCAGCGTTCCGGCGGCCGAACCGAGTTTGAACGTAAAACTACCCATCGGTATGGGGACTAGACCCAGGAGGATCCCCAAGGCCAGCCCTATGCCGAATCCGACTGGGTTGATATCCGCCAGGCCGCGGGCGGAGTCACCGAAGTACTTTGAGAGCGCGTCCATCTGCTCGCGCGACGCGACCACCCGGACACGGTCGCCAGTCTGGAGAACCAAGTTCGGCTCAGCCAGCATGTCGACATCGCCGCGGCGGACCCGGATGATCCGGGCCGAGAAGCGCTCTTCCAGGTCAAGCTCCTCGATGCTGCGTCCGGACAGCAAAGGATTGGAAACGGTGATGCGGCGGAAGTCGAGGTAACGGCGATCAGCGTTGAGGTCATGGGATGACTTGTGGCCCAACTCGCGGGTTACGTCGCGGACCCATCCAGCGGGCCCCACAACGGTGACCAAGTCGCCGCGGCGGAGTACGTCATCTTCGCTGACCGCCAGGACTGGATTGTTTTCGCCGTGGCGGACGCGGGCGAACTTGATGTGGTCCTCATACCGTTCCTCCAAACCGGCGATTGAAGGCATCGAGTCGGTCTCAACGCGAATAGTGCGGGACACCAGCGGAGCGGGTGCGTCAGTGTCTTTGGGCGCTTGGCGCAGGGCGAGCTGCGCGAAGAAGAGCATTCCCAGCACGCCGAAGATATAGGCCACCGCATAACCGATTGTGGGATCGTTGAGATCGCCAGAGGCCGAGCGGACGGCGGCCAGCATTGGTGTATTGGTAAGTGCTCCGGATAGCGTGCCGCCAGCGGTTCCGCCGTCAAGACCCAGCAGCTTTCCGCCCACCAAAGCGATGCCGGCGCAACCGACCAATAGCGCGATCACCGCCAAAATGGTGCGCCAACCCGACCGCAAAGATGTGAAGAAGTTGGAACCGGATAGCACGCCAACCGTGTAGGTGAACAAGACCAGGCCAAAAGTTCCGAGGATTTCTAGGTGCTCCAGTGGCACCGCGATCTTGAGCGCGGTGGCCCATCCTGAGAAAGCGATGGCAATGAACAGGACCGCCGCCGCCGCTATGGACACACCTTTGATGCGGATCTCACCTAGTGCTGACCCGATCCCAACCAGAATGATCATCAGCAGTACGGGCTGACTCGCCAGGAACTCAACTACGGCAGTCACGTTGTTACCGTACCTCCGTTTGGCCGGGGGGAACGTTCCACTTTCGTCCCGGTCTCGGCCCGTAACACCGACTAGGCGCGGGCGGTGGCGGGTCAGCGCCGGCGTCGGCACCGCTCGCAAGCCGCCCCTAGGCCGCCACCGAGGCCGCCGCGACACTGGCACGGCTACCACCAGCTCCAGCAGAGGTGCGCTGAGCGCCGACCCTGATCGCGTCCACAATGTGGACGTTTGGTTCCATGAACCGGGCGGAAGGGTTAGGCTAACCCCCATGCAACAGCTTGTCGTAGTAGACCCGCGCGTGGCGTAGCCGCTCGAAGGTTTGCCGCGCGCGCCCTCCCGCTCTAACGGGCCGGAGGGTTTTTTGTTGCCACAGGTGAAGTGAAAGGAAAGATCATGACTGAGCCAAAGCTGGCTCCTGACTCCGGCCCGTCTACCCGGCACCCGACAGGCGCCGAGGCCATCGTCAAGACCTTGGAGGAGCTGGGCGTAGAGGTGATCTTCGGGATTCCGGGCGGCACTATCCTGCCCACCTATGATCCGCTGTACGCCTCATCGATCCGGCATATTCTGGTGCGCCACGAACAAGGTGCCGGGCACGCCGCGACCGGCTACGCGGCATCGTCGGGGAGGGTTGGTGTCTGCATTGCCACTTCCGGGCCCGGCGCGACCAACCTGATCACCGCCCTGGCGGACGCCAACATAGACTCTGTGCCGCTACTGGCGATCACCGGGCAGGTTGGCGCCCAGGCCATTGGTACGGACGCCTTCCAGGAGGCGGACATAGTTGGCGCCACCATGCCCCTAACCAAGCACTCTTTCCTGGTCAAGGACGCCGCGGAGATAGCCCCGGCAATCTCCGCTGCTTTCCACATAGCCCGTTCCGGCCGGCCGGGCCCGGTCCTGGTTGATATCACCAAATCGGCCCAGAATGACCATGCCCCATGGCGGTGGCCAGTCAAGATGGACCTGCCGGGCTACAAACCGGGGGTGGTGCCGCGGCCCAAGCAGATCCGCCGGGCGGCATTGGCCCTGCGCCAGGCCAGACGGCCGGTCATCCTGGCGGGTGGGGGAGTTGTCCGGGCTGGGGCGGCCGCAAGAGATGCCTTGGTAAAGCTGGCTGACCTGTCTGGCGCGCCGGTCGTGATCACGTTGATGGGCGTGGGCGCCCTGGATGACAGCCATCCCGCCAACCTGGGCATGGGCGGCATGCACGGATCCGTTCCGGCGGTGGCCGCCCTGCAAAACGCGGACTTCATATTGGCTATCGGATCGCGCTTCGATGACCGCCTGACTGGTGACTTGGATACCTTCGCGCCCCTGGCCGAAGTGGCCCACGCGGACATTGACCCGGCGGAGATAGGCAAGAACCTGCGGGCGGACATCCCGGTGGTTGGGGACGCCACGGAGATCCTGCGAGGCTTAGTCGAGGAAGCCCTGGCCTGGGAGATAAGGCCAAGCTACAGCCGCTGGTGGGAGTACTTGAACGGGCTGATGAAGAACTACCCGCCGGGCTACGCCGAACCGAGTGATGGGCGCTTGGCCCCGCAATATGTGATTGAGCGGCTGTCAGCTCTGGCTCCCCGGGACGCGGTCTTCGCCGCCGGCGTTGGGCAGCACCAAATGTGGGCCCAGCAGTTCATAGACGTCTCTGGCGGCCGGCAACTGCTCAACTCGGGTGGGCTAGGCACCATGGGTTATGCAGTGCCGGCGGCCATGGGAGCACAAGTGGCGAACCCCGAGCGGCAAGTCTGGGCGGTGGACGGCGACGGCTGTTTCCAGATGACTGGCCAGGAAATGGTCACCTGCGCGCTGAACGGAATCCCAATCAAGGTGGCCTTGATCAACAATTCCTCGCTGGGAATGGTCCGGCAGTGGCAGACCCTGTTCTACGGTGAACGCTATTCGAACACTGATCTGCACACCGGCTCTGACACGGCCATGATCCCGGACTTCGTCAAGCTGGCGGATGCTTACGGCTGTGCCGCCCTGCGCTGCGCCGAACCGGCCGAAGTCGACCAGGCGATCGAGCGGGCGATGGCCATCAACGACCGGCCAGTGCTGATCGACTTCCAGGTTTCCCGCGACGCGCAAGTCTGGCCCATGATCGCCGGCGGAGCGTCCAACGACACAATCGAGTACGCGCGCGGGCTGGCTCCCGTCTTTGAGCGCGACGAGTTCTAGGAGCAGCCATGTCAACGCACACTCTGTCAGTCCTGGTTGAGAACAAGCCCGGGGTGCTTACCCGCGTGGCGGCACTGTTCGCCCGGCGGGGGTTCAACATCAACTCATTGGCCGTGGGCCCTACGGAACATCCGGAGATTTCCCGCATTACGGCCGTGGTGGACGTGGAAGAACTGCCGTTGGAGCAGGTCGTCAAACAGCTAAACAAGCTCATCAACGTGCTCAAAGTGGTCGAATTGGACGGGCTTGAACGGTCCGTCCAGCGCGACCTGTTGTTGGTCAAGGTTTCCGCCAGTGAGCGAACCCGCAGCCAGGTGATCCAGATTGTCGATTTGTTCCGGGCCCACATAGTTGACGTGGGTGCGGAGACACTGGTCGTTGAGGCCAGCGGCACTGATTCGAAGTTGACCGCCCTGCTGACGTTGCTGGAGCCGTTCGGAGTCCGCGAACTGGTCAAGTCCGGCACGGTGGGCATTGGCCGGGGCGGCAAGTCGATCACCGAAAGCGCTTTGGAACGCGCCGCGAAGTAGCCTCGCCGATGCCGTCCACCCAGTTCCCGGGCCCACGCTGGCCCGCCACCGCGCCGTCTTGGGGCGACCTGCCCAAATCCGGGCTTAACCCGGTTTTGGGGCGGCGCGGGACCATACTGAACCAAGCAAGAAGAATCAAGAACTAGTTAGGGGATCCCCATGGCAGAACTTTTCTACGACGATGACGCCGACCTGTCCGTCATCCAGAACCGCAAGGTGGCGATCATTGGCTACGGCTCGCAAGGTCACGCCCACGCGCTCAACCTCCGCGATTGCGGGGTCGACGTTCGGGTCGGCTTAGCGGAAGGGTCAAGATCACGGGCCAAGGCGGCCGATCAGGGCCTCAGCGTGGGCACGCCGGCCGAGGTAGCCCAATGGGCTGATGTGGTCATGATGCTGGTGCCAGACCAGGTCGCCCGCCACGTCTACGCCAATGACATCAAGCCCAACTTGAGGCCCGGCAACGCCCTGTTCTTCGCTCACGGGTTCAACATCCGCTTCGGTTACATCGAAGCGCCCGAGGGCGTCGATGTCGCCATGGTCGCTCCCAAGGGCCCGGGCCACCTGGTTCGGCGCGAGTTTGTGGACGGCCGCGGCGTGCCAGTGCTGGTGGCGGTCGAGGTTGACGCTACTGGCCAGGCCTGGCCGGTCGCGTTGTCCTACGCCAAGGCCCTCGGCGGCCTCAGGGCGGCTGGGATTAAGACCACTTTCACCGAAGAGACCGAAACTGACCTGTTTGGCGAACAGACGGTGCTGTGCGGGGGCGTTTCGCACCTGGTCCAGGCCGGGTTTGAGACTCTCACCGAGGCAGGCTACCAGCCGGAAATCGCCTACTTTGAGGTGCTGCATGAACTCAAGCTGATTGTGGATCTGATGTACGAGGGCGGGATCGCCAAACAGCGCTGGTCTGTGTCGGATACCGCTGAGTACGGCGACTACGTGTCCGGCCCGCGGGTGATTGACGCCCCGGTCAAACAGCACATGAAGGAAGTTCTGACGGACATTGTTGACGGTTCCTTCGCCGCTCGCTTCATTGGCGACCAGGACGCCGGCAGCCCCGAGTTCAACGCCTTGCGGTCCAAAGAGGAAGCACATCCGATTGAGGCCGTGGGACGGGATCTGCGCAAACTGTTCGCCTGGGTGTCCACGGCGGACACGGACTACGTAGAAGGAACCGCCCAAAGATGAGATCGCCCCATGAACTTGACCTGGCGGTGATCGCTGGCGACGGCATTGGGCCAGAGGTGGTGGAACAGGGCCTGCGGGTCCTGTCCGCCGCGCTTGAACCCGAAGACACCCGCGTCCGGACCACGCCTTACGACTTGGGGGCCGCTCGTTGGCACGCTACCGGCCAGACCTTGCCCGATGACGAGTTGGCGGCCTTGGCCCAGCATCAAGCGATCCTGCTCGGCGCGGTGGGCGATCCGTCGGTGCCATCCGGGGTTCTGGAACGTGGTTTGTTGCTGAAGCTGCGGTTCGCTTTTGACCAGTATGTGAACCTGCGTCCGGCCAAGCTGTACAGCGGGGTGAAATCGCCTCTGGCTAACCCCGGCAAGATTGATTTCTTGGTGGTCCGCGAGGGCACCGAGGGTCCGTATGCAGGCAACGGTGGGGTTCTGCGCCTAGCCACCCCGCAAGAGATCGCCACCGAGGTTTCGGTCAATACCGCCTATGGTGTCGAGCGGACCGTGCGCTACGCCTTTGAACTGGCCAGTGAGCGTGAAGCGAAGAAACTCACCCTGGTCCACAAGCACAATGTGTTGGTCCACGCCGGCCACTTGTGGCGGCGCCTGACGGAGGCGGTTGGCCGGGAATTCCCCGAAGTTCAGACTGACTACCTGCACGTTGACGCGGCCACCATCTTCATGGTGACTGACCCAGGCCGGTTCGACGTGATCGTTACGGACAACCTGTTTGGCGACATACTGACCGACTTGGCGGGTGCGGCGGTAGGCGGAATTGGGCTGGCGGCATCGGGCAATATCAACCCCGGTGGCGCCTTCCCGTCCATGTTTGAACCCGTCCACGGTTCGGCCCCAGACATTGCTGGGCAGTCGAAGGCGGACCCGACGGCTACCGTCCTATCCGTGGCTTTACTACTGCGCCACCTTGGTCTGGCCCGCGCCGCGGCCCGGGTTGAGCAAGCGGTCGAAGCCGATCTAGCTTTCCGTGGCGACGAACCACGGTCTACCACCAGGGTGGGAGACTCGTTGGTGACGCTCGTCAAATCGACCTTCCAGTAAGGAGATGTCATGAGCCGGTTCGCGATTGAGCCGCATCCTTCGCCGGTCAGCGCCAGCGAGCGCGCTGGCCTGCTTGAATCGCCCGCGTTTGGGACGGTTTTCTCTGACCATATGGCCCGCATAGATTGGCGGGCCGAGGGAGTTGGCTGGCATGATCACCGCCTGGTTCCCTATGGGCCGTTGGAGCTGATGCCGGCCACTTCGGTGTTGCATTACGCCCAGGAGATCTTTGAAGGGCTGAAGGCCTACCGTTGGCCGGATGGGTCTATCCGGACCTTCCGGCCCACCGCCAATGCTGAACGCTTCGGCCTGTCGGCACGCCGTTTGGCGTTGCCGGAATTGCCGGTGGAGGATTTTCTTGATTCGCTCAGCGCGCTGGTGGAGATGGACCAAGGTTGGGTTCCCACCGGGGTTGGCACGTCGTTGTACTTGCGGCCCTTTATGTTCGCCTCTGAGTCATTCATTGGCGTTCGGGCCGCTCACGAAGTGTCTTACTTGGTGATCGCCTCGCCGGTGGGTGCCTATTTCAAAGGCGGCGTGGCGCCGGTTTCGATCTGGGTGGATCAACGCCACCACCGGGCCGGTCCCGGCGGCACTGGTTCCGCTAAGTGCGGCGGTAACTATGCGGGTTCGCTGGTGTCGCAAGAATTGGCCTATGCCCATGGCTGCGAACAGGTGTTGTTCCTTGACGCCTTGACCTCCTCCAACCTGGAAGAGTTGGGCGGGATGAACGTGGTGGTGGTCATGGCGGACGGCTCAGTGGTGACGCCGCCCACTTCGGGGACCATCCTGGAGGGGGTGACTCGTTCCAGCTTGTTGCAACTAATCCGGGACCGTGATCTGGAAGTGGATGAACGCCCGGTTGAGCTGGCCGAATTGCTGGCTGGGATCAAGTCTGGGCAGGTGGCGGAGGTCTTCGCCTGTGGCACGGCGGCGGTGGTGACACCGGTTGGATGGCTGGCGGGGGAGGACTTCGAGGTAGCCGTTGGGGATTCCCAACCTGGCGCCTTGACCATGTCGCTGTATGAGGAATTGACTGGCATCCAGTATGGGCTCCGTGAAGACAAACACGGCTGGACCCATCGGCTGGTGTGATCTTGGCGGCATCAAGGGCAGCGGTGCCCCCAGCGGGCGGATCAGACGAAGCCCTGGAGGATCAGATCCAGGCGGTTTACCGAGAGATTTTGGGGCGTGCCCCAGAGCATGATTTTGAGCCGTCACTGGACCGGGTGCGGGCGGCCGTCGACCTGTTGGGTGATCCGCAGCGGACCTATCAGGTCATTCATGTGGCGGGGACTAATGGGAAGACCTCGACCGCGCGGATCGCCGAATCACTGGTCCGGGCGCATGGGCTCCGTACTGGGCTCTTGACCTCCCCCCACCTCACCTCGGTGCGGGAACGGATCGCCATTGACGGGGAACCGATCAGCCGGGCCGCCTTCCTGGACGCTTGGTCGCTGGTGGGCCCGGTGGCGGAACTGGTGGACAAGCGTTCACTCGCCGCTGGCGGTCCGCGAATGAGTTTCTTCGAGGTACTGACGGTCTTGGGGTTCGTGGCGCTGGCCGACGCACCGGTCGACATGGCCATTGTTGAAGCTGGGATGGGTGGCGTCTGGGACGCCACTAACGTGGTGGAATCTTCCGTTCAGGTAATCACGCCCATTAGCCGTGACCATGAACAATGGTTGGGCTCATCGGTGGAAGACATTGCCCTGGAAAAGGTCGGGATCATCCGCACCCGGGCGGTCATTGGGCACCAAGGACCAGTCGCGGCCGCAGTGATCGAGGAAGCGCTGATTTCCAACGGAGCACCGGGCTACTGGTTGGGCCGGGACTTTGAGGTGCTGAGCCGCGAAGTGGCCGTGGGTGGCCAAATGGTCCACCTGCGCGGTCTGGCCGGGGACTATGAGCCGGTGCTGCTGAGCCTATTTGGGGCTCATCAAGCTGACAATGCCGCGCTAGCGGCCGCCGCCGTCGAATTGGCTATGTCTGATGGCCTCGATCCGCTGCCAGGGGCGGCCTTCGCGGAGGGCCTGGAGACAGCGGTCTCTCCGGGGCGCCTGGAAGTGGTGCAGGTGGCGCCCACAGTCTTGGTCGACGCAGCCCACAACGTGGCTGGGGCCGAGGCACTGGCCTTAGCGATCGAAGAAACCTTCCCCTTCCCGCTGATTGGGCTGGTTGGCATTCTGGATGACAAAGACGCTGAAGCACTGTTGGGTGTGCTTGAACCAATTGTCAAACAGGTTGTCATAAGCCGTTCCACTTCCCCCCGGGCGATCCTCCCTGAGGTCTTGGGTGGGGTGGCCCGCGAGGTCTTTGGGCCAGACCGAGTAGAGGTGGTGGACCGCCTTGATGACGCTCTGGTCAGAGCTATCGAATTGGCCCAGCTGGACGCCGGTGATTCGCCCTCGCCATTGGCCACCGGGGTGTTGGCCACCGGCAGTGTTACCCTGGCCGCCGAGGTCCGGATCCTGCTTGGCCGGGGCTGACTGGGTGTAGCTAACCGGCCGGGCGCGGACAGAGCGGGTTAGGCAAGGCCCTGTCCGGCGCCGGTAAGCTCGGACTATGTCACAAACTGAACAAGTCTTAGTGCTGGTCAAACCCGATGGCGTGGCCCGGGGTCTGGTTGGGCGGGTGATCGGGCGGGCCGAGGCGCGCGGGTACCGGTTGGTGCGATTGGCCTTGCGGCAAGCGACGCCCGAGTTGCTGGCGACACACTACGCTGAGCACGTATCAAAGCCGTTCTATCCAGCCTTGGTTGAATACATGACCTCCGGTCCGGTCGTCGCGGTGGTGCTGGAAGGGGAGCGGGTCATTACCGCGGTCAGGACAATGGCCGGCGCGACCGATCCAGTCAACGCCGCTCCGGGCACAATTCGCGGCGACTTTGGCCGCGACTGGGGGACTGGCGACATCCGGAATATTATGCACGCTTCGGATTCGCCTGAATCCGCGGCCCGGGAAATCGCGATCTGGTTCCCGGAGGCCTGATCCCGGCGCCGCGGCGGATTAGGGTCAGGAGTCGCGCAAGCGTTGCGAGATGACGGCGGAGACGCCATCATCTCGCATAGTGACTCCGTAAAGGGCGTCAGCGATCTCCATTGACCGCTTCTGGTGGGTCACCATTAGAACTTGCGATCCGGCCCTCAGTTCCTCAATGATCCCGAGCAAGCGGCCCAAGTTGGTTTCATCAAGGGCGGCCTCTACTTCATCCATCACGTAGAACGGTGACGGCCGGGCCATGAAAATGGCCAGCGTGAAGGCGACCGCGACCAAGGACCGTTCGCCGCCGGACAACAGGGACAGGCGTTTGACGGCCTTGCCGGCCGGCCGCGCCTCTATGTCCACGCCTGTCGTCAGCCAATCATCTGGTGCGGTGGCGATCACTTGCCCTTCGCCGCCAGGGAAAAGCCGTGCGAACACTTTCGTGAACGCCTCCTGTGTGTCCTTGAACGCATCAGCGAAGACTTGTTCGACGCGGGCGTCAATCTCCTTGATGACCTTCAGCAGATCAGCCCGCGAGCGCTTAATGTCATCAAGGCCAGTAGATAAGAACTTGTGCCGTTCCTCAAGGGCCGCGTACTCCTCCAAGGCCAGCGGGTTGACCCGGCCCAGGGCAGACAACTCCCGTTGGGCCCGCCGCAGCCGTTTCTCCTGTTCCTCGCGGACGTACGGAACCGGCTCCGCCTCAGGTGCGGCTGGGTCAGGAACAGGCTGGTCAGGGCCATATTCTTGGCGCAGGTTGTCCAAGGTCAAACCAAGGTCCTCCAGCGCCTTGGACTCGATCGCTTCAAGCTTGGCCCCACTGGCGGCGCGGGCCATCTCATCGCGGTGGACCTCGTTGGTGATCTGCGCCAGCGAAGCCCGGATCTGGTCGATCTGGATGCGTAGCTGGGCCAATTCGGCCTCCCTATTAGCCCGCAGTTGTTCCAAGCGGTCTCGCTGATCGCGGGCCGCCGCAGCGGCATGCCCGGTCTGGACGGCTAGCTGCCCGGCCACTTGCTCAACCGACAATGCGACCTGGGCCTGGGCGGATCGCTGCTCGGACCGTTCCTTGGCCCGGGCCTCCGCCTGGCGTTCAGATTCAGCCGCGCGTTTGGTGGCAGCTACTCGAGTGATCAGCCCTTCCAGCCGCTGGTCCAGGGTTCGGGCCTCCAAGGTCGCCTCCGCCAGGGCCTGGCGGGCCGCTTGGGCCTGGGCTGACAGGTGGTCACGGTGCCCAGAATCAGCCGGTCCGGCTCCGTCTGGCCCGTTGGAGTCTGGCCCGTTCGGCGTCCCGTCGCCCGCCGAGGCGGCCGCCAGCTCTTCCGCCAGGGCGGCCAACGCCGATTCGTCTCCGGCCAGGGCAATGTTCGCTTCATCAAGACGCCGTCCAACCTTGAGCGCCAGCTCTTGCTGCGAGCCGACGGTGGCCGTCAAGTGGCCTAGGCGGTCTGCCACCGCGGCGTGTTTGGCGTCCGATTGGCTCAGCGCCTCCATCGAAGCGGCGACCGCCTGTTCGGCCTCGGCCAGGCGGGCCGAGGCCGCTTTCAGCTCAAAGACAGCCGTTTCCAGCGTGGCCTGGGCGCGGGCGATAGAAGCTTCAGCTTCACCATGCGCGGCAGCTAGTTCAATTGGGCTCTGGCCGGCGGGTGAACCACCGATGGCGAAGTGCGCGCTGAGCGAGTCGCCGTCCCGGGTGACGGCGGTCAAAGCCGGATTGGCAGCTACCACCTGTTGGGCCTCAGCCAGATTCTCCGTCAGAACGGTCCGGCCAAGCAAGCCATCCAAAGCGGACGCGATGGCCGGATCCGTGGCGCTGACTGCGCTCAAGGCCGAGCGTCCGGCCGGCGCCGGCGCGGACGCTCGGCCGGACGCTGGCCCAGCGTCGAACTGATCGCCGGATTCGCTATCTGCTGGGCCGTCCCGCCCAATCACCAACGCTGCTTGGCCCAGGTCCTCCTGACGGGCCAGACGCAGGGCGTCGACAGCCGGGCCAGTCCCAACCACGGCCAGCGCGCCGGCAGCCCGGCCCAGAGCGGCCGCGACAGCGGTCTCCCAGCCTTTGTCCACCTTGGCCAGCCCAGCCAACGCACCCAGAGTTGGAACCCTCAGGGCCAGAGCGCCGGAACCGTCCTTCGCGGCCATCGCTAAAGTCAGTGCGTCGCGCGCCGCGCTGGCGGCGGCCAAATCAGCCCGCGCGGCGGATTGGCGTTCATTAATCTGAGCCAGCTCCACCTTGGCGCCGTCCAATTCAGCGGTAGCCGATTCATGATCGTGATTGAGTCTCGCCTCGCCGTCCTCAACCCCGGCGATCCGCTGCTCCAGAACCGTGAATTCCTGTTCGGCCTCAGCGCGGGCGGCCTCAGCGGCCTCCAATTGTTCAGACAGATGAGCTATTTCCGTCAGCCGCCCCTCCACCCGCGAGCGGGCAGTCGCCACCTTGCCGCTCAGCGTAGCCAGAGACTCACGGCGATCTGCGGCGGCCCGGAGAGCGGCTGCATAGCGCTCATCCTCCGCACGGAACGCCTGATCAGCCACCTGCGAAAGGTTCCTGGCAGCGGACAAGGCGGCTTCGGCATCGGCCAATTGTCGCTCAACTTCAGCCCGCTCCGTCTCCAGTCGGGTGGCCAAAGCCTCCAGGCCTTCGGTCGAACCGGCCCCGGTCAGTCCAGCGGCCGGCAGATGGAACTCGCCCTGCCCTAGCAGCCGGGCGCGCTCCGCAGCCAGGTTGCGGGTGCCCCGGACTTTCTCCGCTAAGGCGGCCAGGCGGAAGTACACTTCTGACGCCTTGGACAATTCGGGCACGGCCAAAGCTGCCGCGCCTTCCAATTCGACCAGGCGGTTCTGCGCCTGGGCCAACGCATCTTGGAGTTCGGCGCGGCGTTCCCCCAGAGCTGTCTCATCCGCCGCCTCAGCGGCCAGGGCGCTTTCTAAGGTGGCAGCGTCATCGGCCAGGAGACGGGCTTGGGAGTCACGGACAGCGATCTGGATTGATTGAGCCCGGCGGGCGACGTCGGCCTGTTTGGCCAGCGGTCCTAGCTGGCGCCGAATCTCGGTGGTCAAATCCTGCAAACGGGTCAGATTGGCCTGAGCCGAATCCAGTTTGCGTAACGCCCGTTCCTTACGTTTGCGGTGCTTGAGTACGCCAGCGGCCTCTTCGATGAACCCGCGGCGCTCATCCGGGCTGGCGGTAAGCACGTCATCAAGATGACCCTGGCCCACAATGACATGCATCTCGCGGCCCAGGCCGGTGTCAGAAAGCAACTCTTGGATGTCAAGCAGGCGGCAAGACGATCCATTGATGGCATACTCCGAACCGCCGTTGCGGAACAGCGTCCGGGAGATCGTCACTTCGGTGTACTCGATCGGCAAAGCGCCATCAGTGTTGTCGATCGTCAGCCGGACCTCGGCGCGGCCCAAAGCCGGCCGTGAACGAGTGCCAGCGAAGATGACATCTTCCATCTTCCCGCCGCGCAGCGTCTTGGCGCCCTGTTCGCCCATCACCCAGGCCAAGGCGTCCACCACGTTCGACTTGCCGGAGCCGTTGGGGCCCACCACACAGGTGATGCCCGGTTCAAATGCCAGACGCGTCGTCGAAGCGAAGGACTTGAAGCCCCGCAAAGTCAACGTCTTGAGGTACACGGTTTTATAGCCTATCCGGGGCGCGGGGTGGCTCTGTCCCTCCTCGATGCCGCCAGCATCCCTTTTCGTGTTCTACCAGGTCAGCGAGCCAAGGGCTAGGTTGGGCCAATCGCTGCGGGTTTGCTGGTGGCGAGCTTCCTGGCTGCAACTCAAAGCGGCGGGCCCTGAGCCAGGCCTTGGACTTGGGCCAGCCGGGCGCGGGTCGCGGCGACCAGTTGCCGGATCAGTGAGGCCCGCAGCTTGGTCCAGGCTTTGGGGCCGGTGGCGCGGGCATCCGCCTCGGTCAGGGCCGCCAGCCCATCCAGCAGGTCAAGCCTGTGGCCAACGGCGCTGGCTAGGTGTTCCTGAGTGGCGCTCGCGGCCGGATCGCAGCTAGTCGCCAACTCCGCCAGAGTCAGATGGTGGCGGATCAAGGTAACTATGAAATCCACTTCCTCGGCCGCATATCCCAAATGGGCGGCCAATGGCCGCGCCAGGAGCGCTCCCAGTCCAGCGTGGTCGCGTTCACCAGGGCGCTTGCCCAGATCATGGAACAACGTCGCTACAGCCACCAGGTCCGGTGGGGCCGTGCCCAAATCCAAGCCGGCCAGCCTAGCCGCCGCCTCAACCTGGTGGCGGTCAACGGTGTAGCGGTGAAGGGGATTGCGCTGTATCAGATTCCTGACGGGCGCCCACTGAGGCCACAAACGGACAATCAGGCCGGCCTGGTCCAGGGCCTCCCATGTGGCGATGATCGGGAGCCCTTCGGCCAAGAAAGCGGCCAATTCCTGGCGGGCCGCCAGTGGCCAAGGGTCAGGCAAGGGCGGGCAACGACGCAAGCTCAAGACCGTCAACGGCTCGAACGCCAGGCCTGTTTGGGCCGCTACTCGCGCCGCCCGCAAAGGGAGCACCGGATCTTCTTCCGGTGCCGGCCCGGCGCCAAGAACAATCTCGCCGTTGAACTCCGCCAAGCCCTGGGCCAGCGGCGCGAGCCTGGGCCCTTGCCGCCGGCCCCGCACAATGACGGCAGGGCTGGTGTGTGATCCCGGCAGGTTTCCCGTCGCCCGGCGGATCGTGGTGTCTAAGGCGTATGCCACGGTCCGCCCGGCCCGGGCCAGGTTCGTCAGAAGCTGATCGGCCGTCAAGTACGGGTCCAGCGCTCGCGCCGCCGAATCCTGGTCCGCCATCAACAGCAAGCTGGTACCCCGGTGGGCGGCCAGGTGGACGGCATCGCGCACGTCCAGCAGGTATTCGCGGGCCTCGTCAAAACCTAGTTCGCGGCGCGGTCTCTCAGCCAGCCAAGAGGCCACCACCGCGTCAAGGGTAACGGTGTCACGCGTTCCGCCTCGGGCCTCCTTCAAGTCCGGTTCAAGACGGTATGCCAAGTGTCCAAACGCGCTCTCGCGTCGCGCCACGGAACTGGACAGGTCCGTCAGGCGCCGCCGCGCGGCCGCCCGCCAGTCCCCGAGCACCGCCGATGCCGCCCGTCCGGCCAACCCCTCATCTCCGGCCAGGTGCCTTAAGGACAACAGGCCGGTAGCGGCCGGCAGGTCCGATGACGCCACACGGCGGCATTCCGCCAGGGAACGGAAGGACTGGTCTAAGTCAAACCCGGCATCCCAGATTTCATACCACAGGGCCTGGGCGAACCGCTTCCTGTGATCCGCGCTCCAGCTACGGCCTTCGTAGACCACCACCAAGTCCAGGTCTGACATTGGCCCAAGTTCACTCCGGCCCAAAGATCCGACCCCGCCGAGTGCCACCGGCCCGGGTGGCGGTCCAGCTTCCCGGACAGCGCCTGCCCAGAGGCGGACCAGAGCGGAACGCACCAACTCGGTCCTGGCCAAGCGCCCTTGGCGCCGCAGTGCCCACCAGGCCGGAGCTAACGGCCCTTGGCCCTTGCGCGCCAAGGCGAGGTCCCGGAAGGTGACCCCGCCTTCCGGGATCTCGCCTTCCGGGACCTCCGGCAATGGCGCGCTAGGCGCCGGTCCGTTCAGAGCGCATCAGCGTCCTCGTCGCCAGTCCGCACGCGGACCAGTCGCTCCACATCAGTCACCCAAACCTTGCCATCGCCAATCTTCTTAGTCCTGGCGGACTGAACGATTGCCTCAACGGCGGGCGCGGCGACGGGATCGTCCACCACCGCTTCTATCTTGATCTTGGGCAACAGATCGACCGTATACTCAGCCCCGCGATAGACCTCAGTATGGCCCTTCTGGCGCCCATAGCCGGACACCTCTGAGACTGTCATGCCACGCACTCCAACGGTTTCAAGCGCGGTCTTGACAGCCTCCAGACGGTGCGGCTGGATGATTCCAGTAACTAGTTTCATGTTTCCTTACCTTTCGGACGCCGGTCAGCTATTGAACCGGCCGGAAGTGATGGTTTCATAGGCGGTCTCGCCGTGTTCGGCCAGGTCAATGCCAGAAACCTCGTCGGCTTCACCGACCCGCCAACCAATAGTGACCTTGATCAGCAAGCCAAGAATGAGTGTGATGGCTCCAGAATAGAGGACCGCGAACACCGCTGCTGCTATCTGGGCGAATAGCTGCGCGAAGCCGCCGCCATAGAACAGCCCGGCCTGGGCTCCATCCCAAAGGTTAGATTCGGTCGCGAAGAAGCCAATCAGCACTGTGCCAACCAGGCCACCCACTAAGTGAACGCCAACCACATCAAGCGAATCGTCATAACCCAGCTTGTACTTCAGGCCAACGGCCAAGGCACAAGCCACGCCCGCGATCAGTCCAATCGCTATGGAGCCCAGCGGTGAGACAAAGCCCGCTCCCGGTGTGATAGCGACTAGGCCGGCCACCACGCCCGAAGCCACACCCACAGAAGTCGGCTTGCCGTCCTTGATTCTCTCCGTTGCGGCCCAACCCATTGATGCGGCCGCCGTCGCTACGAAAGTGTTCACCCAGGCCAGGCCGGCCTGGTCATTGGCGGCCCCGGCCGAACCAGCGTTGAAACCGAACCACCCTATCCACAGCAGGGCGGCGCCAAGCATGACGAACGGGACGTTGTGGGGTCGCATTGGTGTCTTGCCAAAACCATGCCGTGGGCCAATCACCAACGCCAGAACCAGACCGGCTATACCAGCGTTGATATGCACCACCGTGCCGCCGGCGAAGTCCAGCGGGGTCGCGAACGTCTGGGCTACCCAGCCATCACCAGCCAGCATCCCGCCGCCCCACACCATGTGACAGAGTGGGAAATAGACGAGCGTAGCGAACAGGCCCGTGAACAACAGCCAGGGCCCAAAACGAACGCGATCCGCTAAAGCACCGGAAATGAGCGCTACCGTGATGACCGCGAAGGTCGCCTGGAATCCCACCCACACCCAGGCCGGAACGCCACTGCCCGCCAGAACGTTGGTTGGATCGTCAATAGCTAAGTTGGTCAGCCCGAACCTTTCTGTTGGATCTCCAAAGAGCCCAAGAATGTCGCTCCCAAAGGACATCGAATAGCCCCACAGGACCCACAGGACCCCAACCACTCCAGCCGTGCCGAAACTCAGCATCATCATGTTGAGAACCGACTTGGTTCTGACCAACCCGCCATAGAAGAAAGCCAGCGCGGGCACTGTCATCAACAGCACCAGTGTGGCGGAGGCCAGAATCCAGGCGGTGTTTCCGGTGTCGAGCGGGAAGTCTTCTGTACTGACCGCTAGCAACACTTCATTGCACACCATGTCCCTCCTTTGTAAATAGGGATTTGTTTTATCCCATAAGCATGCGCGCTTCGAGTTTCCGGCTGGCGCCCTGGCGTGTTACGCCGGCGTGACGGCTGGGCGGATCAGGTAAACGTTGTGTTGCGCGGCCGCTTGGTCCAGCCAGGCCGCTGGGGGGTCGGAGGCGGTCCCCGTGCCGGCGCCCGCCCGGCGCCCGCCGCCTCACCCCGCGAGTGTCGCGCTTGAGGCTTGGTTGTCCGGGTTTATCGCCGTTTAGTGTGGGGAGGCGACGCATTGGCGTCGCCTCCCCTTTGCTGTTAATCCCCGTAGCTGGAGTAGCTAGTTTCTTACGACCTCGTCAAGTCAGCGCCAGCTATCATCAAAGCGTATCAATCCCCGTAACTGGAGTAGCTGGTTTCTTATCGTCTGCGGCGAGAGAGCCGTCCGCTTTGCTGTGTCAGGTATCAATCCCCGTAACTGGAGTAGCTGGTTTCTTATCCTACCCCGGATTTGGGCCTCCTGACAAGGCATTTTTGCGGGTCCCGCGCACACTTGGGGCTTCTGGTCGCCTCGCACCGGTTCGCGCCGCGCCCATTCTTGGGAGTTTGCGCTGGTCAGGGGCCATGCACACTTCAGGCCCATTCGGACCACCTGGGTTGACCCTTTCCGTGGCGGCGGAGCGGCCCGAAGGCGGCGGGCCGCGCAGGGGTTCCGGAGGGGTTCAACGGGGGATTTACAGGGAGTCGAGTCCCTTGGCCACGGTCCGGAGCAGATCAAGATGGCCGTCTTGAGCCACGGTGGCCGGGCCGGACCAATTGAGGTCAAGGGGGCATAACGATGTGGCATCCAACCGGACGCCAAGTGCCGAATCTGATAACTGCCCCGCGACTGAACTCAGCACCGCGGGGTCAGCGGTGATCTGTTCCATAGCCCCAGATGTTACAGAAGCGGTCAGCGAAACCCGTACG